>JAERSX010000001.1 GCA_016845285.1 Deltaproteobacteria bacterium
TGGCAGCTGCTGTCGTGGGGACTGCGCCGCTACAGCCCCATCCAAACCTGCGCCATCCCTCCTCCTCACGCCTGCCCCGGGCCAGACCTGGCGCCTCTCGAAGAGATCGGTCCTCACGGGGTGAGCTTGCCCTGTCACGACGAGGATGGGGGAGCACGGTCCGCGGTGGCCCAGGGTCTCGTGAGCTGGGCGAATCGGCTGTTTCCCATGGTGGATCGCCAGCAGGACTGGGAGCATGACTCGCCAGTGGACGCCCTGCGTGCCCGGTTCGGGACCCGTCTCCCCACGCCGCGCATGATCTGGGGTGACCTGTCCCACCCAGAGACCCTGGGCACCTGGGTGCGCCAGGGCATCGGCGCCCACCGGGTCCACCACGGCACCGGGCCCGACGGCGGTGACGGCCTGCAGCTCTCAATGGAAGAGCTGTCCAGTGCCGAGGTTCGGGACGGTCTGGAGACCTACGGAGGCGCCGCCTGGGTGGCCGAGACCGGCGCGGTCCGGGGCCTTCGATTCGGCGACACCTGGGTGCGCCCCGGTGATGCAGGCTGGGCAAGTGCTGCCTTCCGCTTTCGCAGCTCCGTGCTCGTGGGCGTGACCTTCCTCGATCACCTGGGCACCACCCACTACGGCGTGTCCAACGCAGCGCTGGTCGCGACCCGGCGCTCGCTGCCGATCCACCACCCGGTCCGCGGCCTGCTGCGCCCGTTCCAGTTCCGCACAGCGGCCATCAACGCCAACGCCATGGCCACCCTCATCCCGCGAGGCGCCCTCGCCCACCGAGCCTCGGCCCTCACAGACACCGGCCTCGCCTCGATGTGGAGTCGCATGCTCGACGGCGCGCGCTACGAGCCCTTCGAAGACGGCCTCAGGAGCCGCGGCGTGCACCCCACGCAGCTGCCCCCGGCGGTGGCCGAGCTGTTGCCCTGGAGTGTCGACGGCATCCTGTTTCACGGTGTCCTCGCCGACTTCCTGGCCGATGCCTTCGACGACAGCGCGGGGCTGCGCGACGTGCTCCGGGGCGACCCGGGCGAAGCGACCCGACGCTGGTGGGACGACCTGGCCGCCCAGCTCCCCGGCGGTCTCCCCGCTCTGGAGCCAGACACACTGCGCCACGTGCTCACCTGGCTCGTCTTCACCTGCACCGCCGTGCACAGCCACGTGGGCCACGTCGCTCCCGCCATCCGCGACCCCGAGGTCGCGGGCGGGCGGGTCTGGCCGAGGTCGGCACGGGCCGATCCCGCCAACAGCGCGGCCCTCGCCACCATGGGTGCGCTCACCGGGATCGAGGTCCCCACCATCGACGGCGACCTCGCAGCCTGCATGCCCGACGAGGGCTCGGCACGAGCAGCGCAGCGCTTCCGCACCCGCCTCACCGAGGTCCAGGCCGTGATCGATGAGCGAAACAAGGACCGCCCGGTGCCCTTCCACAGCTTCTCGCCCCGTCACATGCCGTGTTCCGTCTCCCGCTGAGCTCAGTCGGTCTCTGACACGGGCTCCGGAACACCCCGGCTCACGCGAAACACCTGTGTCTCGGTCAACGTCGTGTCCGGGTCGGTGACGTCGGCACAGATCCGAAAGCGGGCGACGAGCTCGTCTCGACCGAGCTCCAGGAGCAGCCAGCCCTTGCCGGCGAAGTCCCACCAGGAGATGTGCGGCTGGAGCCCCAGCACCGAGCCCAGGGCCTCCATCTCCTCCGACGTCCCAGAGGTGGCCGCGGGCACCACGAACTCCGTGATGTGGGGCGCGCTCTGCGTGTCGGTCGGATCGATGGGGATCCATCCGGCAGCCCCGGAGTGGATGTCACCGGAGAACACCACCGGGTGGGCCTCTCCACGAATGTCCAGGGCATCCATCAGCCGCTGACGCGCCAGGGGGTAGCCATCCCACTGATCGGGGTTGAGGAACAGTCCCCCGAAGTCCATGGGCAGCATCACGACCGGGCTGGCGACGAACACCCAGCGAGCCTGTGAGGCCTCCATGCGCTCCGCGAACCACGCCTCTTGCTCCGGGCCGAGGAAGTCGCGCTCGTCCCACCACTCGTCACAGGGCTGCCCCGACTCGCCCTCACAGACCTGGGTGTCGCGGTACTGCCGTCCGTCGAGCAGCAGCACGTGCACCAGGTCGCCCACCTGCGCGTCCCGGTGGATGGTCAGGGCGTCGGCGGTGGGCGGCTCCATGCGCACGGGCATGTGCTCGTACCAGGCACGGTAGGCGGCAGCCCGACGTGCGGCCCAGTCGTCCGGGCTGCTGCCGCCGTTGCGGTACTCGCTGGCGTAGTTGTTCTCGACCTCGTGATCGTCCCAGATGGGCATCCAGGGTGCGCTCGCGTGAGACGCCTGCAGATCGGGATCGCTGCGGTAGAGCCCATAGCGATCGCGGTAGGCATCGAGGGTCTCGGGCTCGCCGCCATCCTCGTGCTCACGGACGCCGCTCCCACCGGACTCGTAGATGTAGTCACCCAAGAAGATGACCAGATCTACCCGAGCCTCTGCGAGATCGCGGTGGGCCGCGTAGAAGCCGGCCGAGTAGCGCTGGCAGGTGGCGAAGCCCAGGCGCATGCCCTCCGGGCGAGCATCGGCACAGGGAAGGGTGCGGGTGCGGCCCACGGGGCTCTCGAAGTCTCCCACCTCGAAGCGGTAGTGGTACTCGGTGTCGGCCTCGAGGCCATCGACGTCCACGTGCACGGCATGCGCCAGCTCCGCGGTGGCGGTGAACACACCCTCCTGCACCACGTCGAGCATGTCGGCGTCGGTCGCCAGCCTCCACACCACGTCCACGTCGTCGGTGGGCGTCAGGGTCACGTCGATGGGGTCGACCACGAGGCGGGTCCA
>JAERSX010000002.1 GCA_016845285.1 Deltaproteobacteria bacterium
GGTGGGCACACTGCCGTCGCAGTCGTTGTCCAGGCCGTCGCAGAGCTCGGGAGCCCCGGGGTAGACGCTGGGCTGGTCCGGCCCGCAGTCCTCGGCGTCAGCCACGCCATCCCCGTCTCGATCGCTCGTCCCCGAGCCACAGGCGACCAGGCCGATGACGAGCAGGGGGATGCGGCCCACGGTCACCTCAGGAAGGGGCGGATCTGCTTGATGATGAGGCGGCCGTCTTCGAGGACCTTCCACTCGGTGTCCCAGATGACCTCGCCGCCCTCGGGGACCTCGGCGTCGTTGGGGTACACCTCCGAGATGCCCGCGAGCACGCTGCCGAGCTCCTCCAGCTGGTCGTCGCTCAAGACGGGGTCGCCGTCGGTCTCCGAGCTGTCGGTCACCCGGTCGATCTCGGTGACGGTGCCGTCGCTCAGGGTGAGGAGCACCTTCTCGGGGTAGACGCCAGGCTCGGAGCTCACCACGTCGAGGTGCCCGAGCTGGGCGTTGATGAGGTAGCGATCGTCGTCGGCCGACGACGGGTTGCCGGCGAAGGCCACGATGTTGACCTGCTCGTCCTTGGCCCGATCGTTGACCAGGATGCCCATGGCCACCTGGCTCTGGTCGATGCTGTACCAGTCGCGCTCGTCCCAGGCGGCCATGTACCAGAGGCTCGACCAGACGTTGCCCAGGCCCTCCTCGATGGACTCCTCGCCAGCCTTGTCGGGGTCGCAGATGCTGGGGCCCTCGTCGTCGTTGTCGTAGCTGTCGGCCGCACAGATGCTCTCGGACTCGTAGAGGCCGGCGCCGCTGAAGGTGAGCGAGTCCTCGGCGTTGGACGAGCTGCGGAAGCGGACCATGATCTCGTCGGTGCCCCAGACCTCGCGGATCCGGTCGGCCAGGTCGTCGACCAGCTGCTGATCGTGGGGGGCGTCCTGCATGGCGTCGCGCAGGGCCTCGAGGCGATCGCGGCGGGTCGAGGCGTTGCCGAGGAACTCCTCGTCGGCGTGCCAGGCGTCCAGCGTCTCGGCGAAGGTGTGGCTGCCTTCTCCCTCTCCCAGATCCACCGTCCAGGAGTTGGACTCGATGAAGGTCTGGTAGTGGTGGAAGGGGATGACGAAGCCGCTCAGGGCGTACTGCTCGTCGAGTCCCTGGTAGAGGGTGCCCAGGTTGGAGCCCTTGGCGCCGTAGGTGCAGATGTTGTCGAGGCGGGCATCGGCGGAGGACACGTCGAGGTCGAGCAGGCCGGGAAATTGCTGGGTGTCGAGATCGGGTGCGCAGACCTCGACGGGCTCGGGGCGGATGGAGTCCCACCAGGCCTGGGCATCTTCCTCGGACGCGGCCTCGACGCTCCAGCTGGACTCGCCGCACTCGAGGTGCACGAGCTGGCCGTCCCACTCGGCGAGCTCCTCGAGGGGGTCGAGGATGTAGCAGTTGGGGGTGCCGCGGGCGCTGCTGCGCACGTTGAGGTGGCTGAGATCGCCCTGGCGGGTGCCGGTGACGATGCCGCTCACCACGCGCTCGATGTCGACGGGGGCCTCGTCGATGACCAGGATGTCCTGGTAGCCGTAGGCGGCCTCCTCGGTGGCCTCGTTGAAGGAGTCGAGGTCGTGCAGGCGCATGACGCCGTAGGCCTCGCCGGGGTTGTAGGCCTCGTACTCGACGAGCTCGAGCCCAGCGATGGGGAAGTCGGTGGCGCCCCACGACTCGGCGGCGGCGATCTGTGCCGAGGAGTTGGGGACCCACCAGAGCTCGCCGGGCAGGAAGCGCTCCTGCATCGCCGTCCAGGCGGCCTCGATGTGCTCCTCGGTGACCGTGCTGGTGTCGTCGGAGGGGTCGTCCCAGACGGTGAAGCCGTAGAAGATGTCCTCGCCGGAGATGTAGAGCGACATGGTGCCCGCGTAGAACTCGCGGGTGTCGGGGTGCAGCACCAGGCCCTCGTACTCGCTCAGCTGCAGGCCGCTGAAGAGGTCGGGGAAGGCGGTGGTGAGGAAGTCGTAGTGGAGCGGGAAGGCGTCGACGTACAGGAAGACCGGCGGCAGGCGCGCGTCGTCGGTGGCCGGCACCATGAACTTGCCCACGCGGATCTGATCGATGGTGGACGAGTTGATGGTCATGGCCTCGAAGGCGTCTTCGTCGAGCACGGCGTGTTCGCAGGCCGGGTAGCCGAGGCGCTCTTCGGCCTCGGGACACAGGGTCTCGAGCTCCAGCTCGGGATCGCCAGAGTCGTCGGCGCCCTTGTCGGTGGCAGGCACGGGGCTGTTCTTGTCGCCGTTGCAGGCAAGGGCAAAGGCGAGACCAATGAGGGCTAGGCGCACAGCATGTCCGGGTGCGGTTTCAACGAGAGGGGGACGGGTGTAGTGCCCCAGCGCAGCATGATCCCACGGAGCCACAGGCACAAGGTGCGGTGACGAGGACTGACGGTTCCCTGGCAAGGCCGAGTCGTGGTTTGCTGCCGGCCGGAGGTGTGTGTGGAGTGGAGCTGGAAGGCGTTCGGTGAGCTGAGCCTCGACGAGCTGTATGCGCTCCTGCGGCTCCGGCAGGAGGTCTTCTGCGTGGAGCAGGAGTGCGCCTACCAGGACGTCGACGGTCTCGATGACCAGGCCCACCATCTCTTGGGCTGGCGGGAAGGCGCGCTCGTCGCCTACCTGCGCGCCTTCCCGGCGGGCGTGGTCTACCCCCGAGACATCTGCATCGGCCGCGTGGTCACGTCACCCGCCGCGCGCGGCACGGGGCTCGGCCGACCGCTCATGCGCACGGCGATGGAGCGCTGCTGGGAGACCTACGGGTCCGGCTCCATCAAGCTCTCCGCGCAGGCCCACCTGTCGGCCTACTACAACTCGCTGGGCTTCGAGGTGGTGGGCGAGGGCTACCTCGAGGACGGGATCCCCCACCTACCCATGCGCTGCGCCGCGCCCTGACGTAGGGACGCCGGGCCGAGGCTCAGGCCGGCTTCTGCTGGACGAAGATCCACTTGCTCTCGTCGGAGGCGCCGGGATCGAAGCGGTAGCCGTCGGTGTCGAAGGCGTGGAGGTCTTCGGGGCGGTCGATGCGGTTCTCGATGATGAAGCGGACCATCTGGCCGCGGGCCTTCTTGGCGTCGAAGCCCTTGGCCTTGCGCACGGTTCCGTAGTCGACGTGGAAGGTGGGCGTGACCACCCGGGCCGCGAGCTTCTTGGCCTGCACCACCCTGAAGTACTCGGCTGAGGCGAGGTTCACGAGCACCGGCTCGGTCTCGGACTCTTGCTCGGTCAGCACCTGGTGGACGCGCTTGTGCACCTTGTCGCCCCAGAACTCGTAGAGG
>JAERSX010000003.1 GCA_016845285.1 Deltaproteobacteria bacterium
GTCATGAACACCACGCCGGGCGATCCCGACGACCTGAGCCAGCCCCACCCCGCCGTGAGGGTCACCGTGGGCGAGGCCGAGGCCCCCGGCTTCCTCCACCTCGTCGACGGAGAGCGCATCTCGCACTTCCGCACCCGGGCCGGCCCCAGCGTGGCCGAGCGCTACGGCATCGACGGCTGCAGCGCCTGGTTCGCACCGGGTGCCACCAACAGCGACGGCGTCCCCTGCCTCGTGGCCCATGGCCAGACGGGCTTCACCAAGGTGCGCGCCGAGGCCGGCCTCGTCGCCCTCTCCCAGTGGCTGGAGGTGGCCGCCTCCACCTTCCGCGCCGGCGCTGCCGCCAACGTCATCTTCCTCAGCGACACACACGATCCCGGCCTGCCACCCACCCAGCTCGATCGAGCCCGGCCCGAAGACGAGGCCCTCCTCGCGCTCCAGCCCCAGCTCGACGAGCTGCGGGCCGCCGTCGACGTGCCCCTCGCCAGCTTCCGGATCCACGCCATCGTCCCGGAGTCACGCTGCGCCGAGCCCTGGGAGCACGCCACCTACACCGAGGTCGCCCTGGAGAGCGGCGGTCAGGTGGGCGACATCTGCACCCTCGACGACTACACCCAGCTGCTCCGCCGCATCGCCCGCACGGGCGCCCACACCGAGGAGCCCGTCCTGCGGCTGGGCACCGAGGCTCGCCAGGTGTTGCGTGTCGAGGTCGACGGCGAGATCGTGCCCCACGAGGCTGGCGAGCAGGTGGTTGTGTTGCCGCGCTCCGCCGTGGCCGGCGCCCAGCAGATCCGGGTCGCCTACACGCGCTGAGCTCGAAGATCTGGCCGTCGGGCGGCGCAGGGACCGGCCTCAACGGGCGTCGGGGAGAGCCTTGTTGCCCAGGATCTCCCCAGCATCCGACACCACGAAGCCCACTCGCGGCACCGACCCGGGATCGAGCACGGCCTCGGACAGCGACGCTCCCTCGATACCCAACAGCGGCAACAGGGTTCGCCACACACGCGCTGCCGACCAGCCCGCTGCCCGCAAGGCGCGAAGCTCTGTGCTCCCGTGGGACTTGCCCAGCTTGCGACCGTCCTCTCCGTAGAGCACCGGTGTGTGCAGCCAGGTGGGCTCGGGGAGACGCAGGGTGCGCAGCAGCTCGGCCTGCAGCGCGGTGGGCACGAGCAGATCACCCCCACGCACCACCTCGGTCACCCCGTCCCGGTGGTCATCCAGGACCACCGCCAGGGGGTAGCCCGGCTCGCCGTCGGCGCGGATGAGCAGTGGATCCTCCGAGGGCGTGTGGATCTGCACGCCGTGCACCCGATCGATGAAGAGCACCGGCGTCCGCGTCGAGCGAAACCGAACGGAGCCGCCTGCCGCTCCCTCCACTCGATGGGGACAGGGCCGCGCCTTGCGGTCTCGCCGGGTGCAGTCACAGCGGTACGTCCGCAGGCCGTCCAGCGGGTAGCGGCGGGTCGACTGCGCCGGCGTCTCCGTGTCCCAGTCCAGCCCCAGCCAGCGCAGGTCGTCACGCTGGGCTTGGGCGATCTCCTCGCGGCTCCGCCCACGATCGATGTCCTCGATACGCAGCAAGACCCGTCCCCCAGCGCCGCGAGCGCTCAGCCAGGCGGCCCCGAAAGCAAGGGCGTTGCCGAGGTGAAGGTGGCCCGAAGGCGTGGGGGCCAGGCGGCCGACGACGGAGGACATGGGCGCAGGGTAGCCGGGTGGCGCCACAGACAGGGTTAGGGGCGCGTCCCCGCCGCGGAGGACCCATGTACACCCACATCGTGCTCTTCACCCTGAAGGACCCCGCAGATGCCGAGCGCGTCGCGACCCAGATCCGGGCCCTAGAGGCGCAGATCCCCTCGCTGAAGTCCATCGAGGTGGGTGTGGACGACGCGCCCAGCCACCGCTCCGCACACGTGAGCCTGATCACGCGCCACGACGACCCCGCAGGCCTCGCCGCCTACGCCATCCATCCCGTGCATCAGGCGCTGCTCACCTGGGTCAAGCCCTACGTCCAGGCCACCCAGAAGGTCGACTACGCCTCCTGAGACACCCAGACGGGGCGAAGGTCGGGAACCTCCGGCACGAGAGGATGGGGACACCGCACCCGCAGAGCGGCACCCACTCGCTCGCGAAAGGCGGCAGACCCGGTCAGGTGCAGCCAGCTTCCGACACAACGAGGGGTGTCCTGGTCTCGGACCCACCCGTTGATGATGCGCAAGCAGTCGCCCGCACCCGGTCCCCAGACCCACGCCTGGCGACACCGTGCCTGCCCGTCCACCTCGAGGGTCCGCGTGACATGAGCCAGGGGTAGCCCACCGCGTCCAAACCGAGCCGCACGGCGGGTGATCAGCTTGCCCCCCTCGGTGGGCTCCCACTCCTCGGCGGCCATGCACAGCCGAAGCTCCGGGAGAACGGTCGAGGCCACGGCGACCGTGGCGGGGACCTCGGAGGTGGGCGGGGTGCCCGGGTCCAGCCTGCGCCAACCGGCCGGGTCGGGAGAGTCGAAGGGAGCCTCCACGGCATGGGGCACGTACGGCCGCAGACGGTCGATGATCGCCTCGATACGGCGGGCCGTGTAGCCCCGGGGAGGATCGAGCCGAGCCTGGAGCCAGGGGCCCAGTCGCTCGGGGCTCGCGCGTAGTCGCTGACGAAGGTGCAACTCGCTGGGGAGGTGCAGCATGTCGCGCAGCTCGAGAAGAGCGGCCACTCCTGGCTTTCCCGCCTGGGGACGCGCGGGAAGAGCGGCGGCGAGCCAGGTGCGGGCCCGGTCCGGCTCCGTGTCGACGATCACGCGAATGTTGTGTGCCCAGACCGAGCAGCTCGCCGACGGCGGCAACCCCGCCCCCAGGCTGGTGGTGAGCGCGGCTCGGATCCCGTCGAAGGCGGCGCCATCGAGGGGCCCGGAGCATCGGACCTCATGGGGCCTGGCCCGCGGCCCCCCGCCGCTCGCCATGGACAAGGTGACCTCCCCCTCGGCGGTCTGCACCACCATGGTCATCACGCTCTCGTGGATCCACCCATCCCTTGGGTTGCCGCCCCTGCACACCACCTGGTGCTCGAGCCGAGCCTCGGGTTGCGAGAAGACCTGGACCGATGACCCATCGTCATGCTGCGCCTGGCCGAGACGCTGGCGGGGCTGAGCCAGCCAGGGCGCCGAGGCACCGGTGAGGGCCTCGACGACGCCTCCCCATGCCGCTCGAAGACGGGGCCAACCATGGCTACCCGACAGGTAGAGCCGAAACACCACGGTCATGTCTCCTCCAAGGCAACGCTCAGGTGAGGTCCTCGACGGAGTCGTGCGGGTGAATGAGCAGCTCGAAGTGACCGGCACCGTCGGTGCGAACGAGATCGCTGCGCGCTGATCGAGAGCGTAGCTTTCGACGAATACGAGACATGGTCACGTCGAGCCGGGAGCGGCGTCGCGACGCATCGGGCTCGTCGGGCCAGAGCTCCGCCGACAGGGCCTGCCAAGACAAGGGGACGCCCGTGGCCACCAGCTCGCTGATGAGCCGAGCCTGTTTGCCACTGAAGGTGATGGCCACCGAGCCCTCCCGGTGGAGATGGACGGTGTCGTAGCGGGCGACCAGCCGGAGCGGTGCGTCCACGGCACCGTCACGCCGGGTGGGAGCCGGGCCCCCAACACCCAGGGACATGCTCACCACGGTGAAGACCAGATCCCCCAGCACCAACCTGTCGCCAGCCCGCATGGGCTCCGGAGGCATGCCCGGACGTCGACACATCCAGCCGTCCCCCGTGCTCCAGATGCAGAGGAGGGCGCCTTGGTGGTACCCGCGGACGACCCTCGGCGAGGGGTCGGCGAGCAGTGAGCACACCCCGGGAAGCATCTGCTGGGCCAGCCCGTCGCCCTCCAGACCGAGGACCTGACTGGGCAGGTGTACCTCGATGACCTCGAGCTTCACCTCGCCAGAGAGAAGGATCTCCAGGCCTGGGAGGAGGTCCACATGGCCCAGCGACTCGCCACCCACCGACAGGGCACCGCGCAAGGCCACGAGCTGAAGCGAGACCCCACGCAGGCTGACCATCGCGTGAGCCTCACTGATCCTCCCGTCGTTCAGGTGCAAGCCAGCACACCAGAGGCGGCCCACGAGATCACCATGCACGAGCTCGTGGATGTGCCCGTCGGGAGCGCGCATGCTCACCCAGGCGTACACGCGCCCTCCGGGGTCGAAGTGCGCC
>JAERSX010000004.1 GCA_016845285.1 Deltaproteobacteria bacterium
CATCATGGCCGCAGCGAGCCCGGTGAGCGCGGGGTGACCGCCCCGAATGCCCCACAGCATCCAGGGCAGCCAGGCGATGGCGTTCTGCATGCCCAGGTAGAGGCTGTGGGTCGCCATCAGGCCGCTGAAGGCGAAGGCCACAGCGCCCAGCATGGCGGCCGGAGAGCTGCAGCGCTCGGAGCGAAGCCAGGCAAAGGCACCCAGGCCCGCCCACCAGTGGTGCAGCAAGATCGCCAGGTTCAGCGCGTAGCCCGGGGAGAACAGGGCGAAGAGCGCCATCGTAGGGAGGTAGAAGGCTCCGGTCTGGCCGTCCGCCATGAGCGGATAGCCGGCCGCCACGTCTGCGCTCCAGGCGGGCACACGTCCCGCCATCCACTCGCCGACGGCCCAGACACGCCACGGCACGTGATGGTGCCGCAGATCGTGGGTCCACATGGACTCCAGCCCGGCCACCGCCGCTGGCGCCCACAGGACGGTCAGCACGAACAAGACGAGGGCAGCACGACGCATGTGCGCCCCCTTAGCATCGACGGGCAGCCCGAGGAGCGGCATCTCGTTGGGCCCAAGGGCCCGGAGCAATGCTAAGGGGGCGCACATGGACTGGAACGAAATCTTCGAGGTCAGCCGCTTCGTCTCCGAGGAGCGGAAGGTCTGGATCCTGCTGGCTGGCCTCGTGCTCGTGGCAGCCTGGAATCTGGTGCCCAAGGGCCTACACAGGGCGCGGCTCTGGGTCTTGGTGGCCCTCACCCTGGTGGCCACCTTGAACTACGGCCGGTGGGGCACGGACCTCATCAGCAAGAAGGTCGATACCTACGATCTGGTCCACTACTACCTGAACGCGAAGTACTTCGACGAGCTCGGCTACTACGACCTGTACCCAGCCGGCATGTTCGCCGACCACAGCAACGGCGGCCCCCACTTCCAGGAGGGCTACAAGTACATGGCGCAGAACGCCGCGGGCCACGGCATGCGCCCCATCGAGCACGGCGTGGAGCGCGGCAAGATCGTCAGCGAAGAGAACTTCACGCCAGAGCGCTGGTCTCAGTTCGAGCACGACTTCCTTCACATCCAGCGGGTGATCCCCGGCTTCAGCGACAAGCTCTACCGTCAGATGATCCAGGACCACGGCTTCAACGGCACCCTGCCCTGGGTGCTGGTGGCCAAGCCCCTCGCAGATGTCGTGCCCGTCGAGCACATCAAGCTCATCTGCTACGTCGACCTCGTGCTGCTGCTGGTGGGCGTGGCCTTCGTCTACTGGGGCTACGGAGGGGTGCCGGCGCTGTTCTGCTGGTTCTTCTTGATGACCAGCTACTCGGTCCGCTGGCCCACCATCACCTGGGCATACCTCCGCTACGACTACGTCGCGGCCCTGCTCATGGGCATGGCGCTGCTGAAGAAGGGCAAGCACCTGTGGGCGGGGGTGGCCACCGGCTACGCCGCGGTGATCCGACTCTTCCCGGCCATGTGGATGTACGGCCCGGGCGCCAAGGGCATCGCCCAGCTCGTGCGGGGCAAGGTCAACAAGAAGCTCGTGATCCTGGCCGCAGGATTCTTCGCTGGGGCCATCGGGGTCCAGGGCCTGAGCATGGCGGTCTACGGAGCCGAGCCCGCCAAGGTCCACTTCGAGAACATGATGGACCACAACAGCTCCGAGCAGCTCAGCTCACGTCGCATCGGCCTGGCCCTGGCCCTGCCCTACCGCGGCGAGATGGAGCCCAAGTTCATCGAGCCCGAGCGGAAGGACACCATCGAGGCCCAGAAGCCCCTCCGCTACGGCCTGGCTCTGGCCATCATGGCGCTCATGGGCTGGGGCCTGCGAAACGCCCGCGACGACGAGGCCTACGCCCTGGGCTTCGTGCCCTTCTTCCTGCTGACCACCGCCAGCTACTACTACTACGTGACCCGCATCACGCTCATGGTGATGCACGCCAGCGATCTCAAGAAGTCCCGCAACCAGATCGGCCTGGCCATGCTGTTGGCCATGGAGATGTTCAGCAACTTCGCCGACACAGCACACTCCGGGTACCGGGTCTTCCACATCGGCTGGCTGGCCTGGCTGCTGAGCGCCTACATGGTGGTGATGACCATCTGGTTCCTCATCGAGGCCCGGCAGAAGGACGAAGAGGCCGACGCAGACGCCGACGCAGACGGCGCCGGGGCCCCGGCCGCTTGAGCCTCGCACTCGTCGCCCTCCTGCTGGGTACACCCGCCCTGGCGCAGGCCGGGTCCGAGCCGAGCGCGCAGCTCACCCACCCGTCGTGGCTCGGCGTGATGACGGAGGATCGAGACGACGAGGTCTGGGTGCTCACCCAGGTGCCGGAGTCGCCAGCCGACCAGGCGGGCATCGTGGGCGACGACGTGCTCGTGGCAGTCGCCGGTCAGCCCGTCAGCAGCCTCGCGACGTTGAAGGCAGCCATCGCGCGGCATCCCCCCGGCAGCTCAGTGGAGGTCACCATTCGCCGAGAGGCCGTGGAGATCGTCCTCCCCGTCGTGCTCATCGCACGTCCCACCGGACCACCCAGGCTGACCGAGCTCCTCGTCGGCCAGCCAGCGCCTGCCATTCACGCTGCCAT
>JAERSX010000005.1 GCA_016845285.1 Deltaproteobacteria bacterium
GGGCCCTCCACTGGGGCGACTCGACCATCGCCGGCGACGGCATCACCCAGACGGTGCGAGAGCGGCTGCAGGCTCGCTTCGGTGACGGCGGCCCTGGCTTCCTGAGTGTCCAGGTAGACCCGCGCTGGGCCCTGAGGCCCAACATGACGCGGGTGGCCAAGGGGGAGTGGGAGACCCAGACCATCATCTTCGGCGGCGCCGAGAATGCGCGCTACGGACTGGCTGGCACGGTGTCTACGGCCACAGGTGAGTCGACCAGCTACCTCGCCAACCGCAAGATCGAGGGCGTGCGGGCCCTCAACCACCGCTTCGAGGTCTGGTATCAGACCCAACCGGGGGGTGGCAGCTTCTCGGTCAAGCCCCGTGGCGCCCCCGGCAAGGGCCGCTCCACAGACTCCGAGCATCACCTCGATCGCACCGTGGAGATCGACGTTCCCGATGGATCGGAGAGCCTCTGGATCGCCTCGAAGGCGGACGGGCCGGTGACCGTGTACGGCGCCGTCCTCGAGACGGCTGGGCCAGGTGTGACCTGGGAGAGCTTCGGGGTGGCGGGTGCCGGCCAGGGCTCCATGATGCGGCAGTCTCGGCGGCACCTCGCGGGCCAGATCGCCCAGCGCGACCCGAAGCTGCTCGTGTACATGACCGGTGGCAACGAGCTCAGCTACCCCTCCCTCGACGGCGACGGGGCCAAGTACCGCGACTCCTTTGCGCGGGTGCTCGAGCGTCTGAAGGCTGGGGCTCCAGAAGCCAGCTGCCTCGTCATCACCCCGCTCGACCAGGCCGAGCGCCATCGGGGCGAGGTGCGCAGCAAGCCCAACCTCGACAAGATGGTGGTGCTGCAGCGGGAGGCGGCCATTGCGGCGGGCTGCGCCTTCTGGAACGCCCGCGGTGCCATGGGAGGGAACGGTGCCTTCGCTCGCTGGCTGGCCCACGAACCGTCCCTTGCCTGGAGCGACCTGATGCATCTCTCCGACGAGGGGCTGGTCTTCGTGGGCGACTCCCTGGCCGATTCTCTGGAGCTCGCCTACGACGGCTGGCGCCTCGAGCAGCCCGATCTGCCGCCTACGAAGACTGACGCTTCGCCCACGCTGCCGGAGTCCAGTCCTTCGCCGTGATGCCGGCGGGGGTGCTGACTGCGTCGAAGAGCTCGTGGAGGTAGGTCCACGGGCGAATGCCGAGGCGCACGCAGCTCTGCACGAGGGAGTACCAGGTGAGGGCCTCGGCGGGCGGGGCGTCTGCCTCGTCGAGGTACCAGGGCACGGCCTCGGCGCGCCAGGGACGGTTCCCACCGGCCGGGAGCTCGGCCTGTTCGAGGCGAGGCCACAGGGCCAGGGCATAGAGCACGGCGAAGTCGAAGGCGCCCTTGGGCTCGGGGTTGGCGTCTCGCGAGTCCTCCAGCTGCTTCTTGATCTTGGCGAGGATCTGGGGCATCTCCCGAGGGGCGACCGCCCGTGCACGCTCCAGGTTGTGGCAGGCGAAGAGCACCCGACGGGCATCCTCGGGTGAGCTCACCAGCGCCAAGGTGAAGCGCCGCCGCACGTGGGCCCAGTGGCCGTTCACGTTCGTCTCCATGATCCGGCCAAAGACCTCGTCGGGGTCGGTGAGGCCGTCCACGGCCTTGCCGCGGAGCTGTCCCATGGGCGACTCGCTGCCCGGGCCTTCGTACCAGAAGACCACGTGGCGCGGGTCGCCAGCAGCCTTCACGCGGCCTGGGTCTTGGCGGTGGGGCTGGACGTGCATGGCCCCGTGGCCTGTCTGGGACACCTGCACCTGCTTGGCGGCGCAGAGGTCGTTCCACATCTGGTTCAGCACGGGCTGGATCAAGGCGCAGCCCCGGGATGTGGCCGTGCGCAGACGCCCTCGAGACATGGGCTTGTGGATGCGTGCCAGCAGGTTCTGCTGTTGATCGAGGCCCAGATCGTCGTGGTAGCGGGACGCCAGCAGCTGGGCGAGCATGCCGTTCCCCAAGGGCACATCGCCCGCTGCGAAGCGGGGGAGCTCGGCCACGGTGGGGGTGCCCAGCGGGTCGTTCCAGGGGAGGTAGGCGGGCCGCTCCACCTGCACACGCTCGAAGCGGTAGTGGATGAAGTCCAGGCGTTCTTCGGTGCGATCGCCGATGTGGCGAGGGTCGTCGCCCAGGGCTGTCTGCTGCTCGCTGGACAGCTCGCCCATCATGCGCACCACCATCGGTGACACCGGATCGATGCCCGGTCGGTGTACCGGAGGTGGCTGGGAGACCTCCTCGCGCCGGAAGCGGTTGATGCCGCCTGGCAGGACGGGGACGGCGCCCAGGCCGGCGAGGCCGTCGGTGCCCTTGGCCCGGCCACCCTGGCGGGGCTCGGACCGCTTCACCCGATCGCTGGCGTCGCTGGACAATTCGTCGGCGCCGCTGAGGCCGGAGGCGGGCAGAGGCTCGAAGGGGTCGACAAAGCCGAAGCGTGCGGCCACATCCTCGGTGGGGTTGCCGGCCGACTCCAGGGGTGACGCGCCCTCGAGCTCCTCGGGCTCGATGCGACCCATGCGCTTGCCCACATCGCTCGTGGTGCGTCCAGCGCCTCCGAGGGATGAGCCGGCGTCTCCCCTGCCCACGGTGCGCCCGAAGCCCATGCGGTTGTCCGCGTTGTCGCTGGGGTGACCGTAGGTCTCGCCGGTGGGCTGGCCGGGGCCTGCGCGAACCGGCTCGAAGG
>JAERSX010000006.1 GCA_016845285.1 Deltaproteobacteria bacterium
GTGGACGCGCTGCCGAGCGAGTGGGACGGCACCTGGCCGAAGCGGGCCATGTGCTGGCGGCCTCCGACGCGCTGCTTCGATCTGCTGAGTGGGAGAGCACCCGGGGCGATCCGGTGCAGGTTCGTCGGCTGCTCCTCGAGCGGGATCTGTTGCTGCGACGGGTCCCCGTGCGACCTCACCGTGCCCTCGCTGGTGTGCTGCTCGAGGTGGAGTTGCTGCTTGCTGAAGGTCGTCTGGACGAGGCGAAGACGCGGGCCTTGGAGGTCCGCGGGCGTGCAGAGGCCCTGGGTATGGTCGGCGAGAGGGCCCGTGCCGATCGGGTCCTGGGTCGTCTGGTCTGGTATCGGGGCGACCTCGTGGCGGCGGAGCAGCTCCTCGACCGAGCCCGCCAGGCGGCCGAGGAGTGCGGCGCTCGCGTTCTCGCTGCGCGAGCGAGGGTCGATCTGGGCAACGCCCGGATGGCGCAGGGTCGCATCGCCGAAGCGGTGCGGAGCTTCGACCATGGCCTCGCTGCTTTCGAGGCCCTCGATCACGCCGAGGGCCAGGGGCGTGCGCTGCTCGGTCTCGGAGAGGCGCTGCGTCAGCTCGGCCGCTTGGAGGCTGCGCTGGCCACCTTGCAGCGGTCGCGGTCCCACCTCATCCAATGTGGAGACCTACGCCTGGAGGCTCGGGCCCAGCACAACCTGGGCGAGGTGTACCGCACCGCGGGGAGACTGGACGAGGCCGAGGCCCACGTTCGTGAAGCCGCCACCAAATTCGCTCGCTACGAGCGCACGAGCCTGGACTTTGCTCGCCTCAACCTCGGGCTCATCCTGGTGGCGCAGGGCCGGCTCGACGAGGCGGCCCCCTACCTCAACGAGGCGGCCGAGATGCCGCGTGCGGTGGGCCTGCCCTTGCTGCGCATCGTGGCCCGTGTCGCGCTGCTCCAGCTGGCTGCCCGAGATGCTGACTGGTCCGCCTTCGACACTCTCCTCGCACAGGCCGACGGCGAGCAGCGCACCAGCGGCTACGTCGACCGCGACCTCGTCACCCTGGCGGAGGTGGCGTCTCGGCTGGCGTCAGCGGCATCTCAGCCGGCTCGCGTGGCTGCTGCCGAGCGGTTCGCGGAGACACAGCGACAGGCCCTGAGCGGGGGAGGTGCGGACTGAGGACCCATCCGTCCGTGCCCGTCGTCCGGCTACATGAGCCGGCCTACTCGTACCAGAAGTAGTTCCAGTCGGTGTAGCTGCCGTCGCCGTAGCCGTTGGAGCCGCGCACCTTCCAGGCGTAGTAGGTGCCCGCGACGTAGGGCCAGAAGGTCTGGCTGTCATCGCTGGTGCCGTACTCGTAGTAGTAGGCCCAGTCGCTTCCGTCGTACCAGTAGATGAGCACATCGAAGCTGGTGGCGGCGGTTCCAACCGGCGACCAGGACATGGTCACCGACGAGCCGTACTCGCCCGCCCACCCTGTGGGATCCGTGCTGATCGGCACCCCGGGCACGCCGCTGCTGGTGCTGCCACCGCCCGAGATCTGAAGCGCCACACTGCGCCAGTTCTGCATGCCGGCGGCGATGTCCTTGTCCACCGTGGTGGTGTCGTAGCCGCTGGCCGAGACCTCCAAGGTGGTCATGCCCTCGTCGACCTCGCTCATGACGTAGAGCCCCATGCTGTCGGTGCTCGCGCTGCTGCCATCGCTCAGGACCACGCTGGCTCCGTTGATCCCGGCCCCGCTGTCATACATGTCGCCTGCGCGTACGTAGCCGATGAGGTCGCCCGTGTTGGTGGTGGCCGATCCGCTTCCCGAGCCGCTTCCCGAGCCGCTTCCGCTTCCCGAGCCGCTGCCGCCTCCCGAGCCGCTGCCGCCACCGGAGCCGCTGCCGCCACCCCCGTTGACCAGGTCCATCAGGTAGTCCCAGTCCCAGCCATCTCCCGGGTCGGTGTGACACGAGCTGCCGCCGCCGGAGTAGGCACAGCCTGGCACCTCGGCGTGAGCAATGATGTGATCGCGATCTTTGGGAATGCCGTATCGGTCGCAGATGTCGACGATCAGATCTGCGGTGCTCTGGTACATGGCCTCGGTGTACCAGGTCTCGGGCTGGCTGATGTAGCCTTCGTGCTCGATGCCGATGGACCGCTGGTTGGTGTCCCAGTGGCCGGCGTGCCAGGCTGTGTCTTCCTCGTACACCATCTGGCTGACCTCACCGTCCGAGGACCGCACGGCGTAGTGAGCCGTGGCGTTGGCAGCGCTGTTCTGGAACCAGCTGATGGCACCGGCGTAGCTTCCCTGGATGGTGTGGATGACGACGGTGTCGATGTCGCCGTAGCCACGGCTGCTGTTCGTGTAGTTGGAGCTGTCGGCTCCCACGAACTGGGCCGCGCCGCCGTAGTCTGTGCCGCTGCTCATGCGCATCAGATCCATCGCCGGGACGTCGAGCTCCTGGCTGGCGATGATGACCCAGCCTCCGTCGTCGAGCTGTTCCTCGATGCCGCCCTCGATGGTGTGGAAGACCTGGCGGGCGTACGAGGTACGCAGGGCACTGTGGGTGCTGGGCGCCCGCTCGGCGGTGACCTCGTACCACTCGGACCACTCGTCGACGTCGTTGTCGTTGAGCTCGGACCAGTCGTCGGCCCCGAGGCGAAGCAACGCGGCGGCGCCACGGATGCTGGCTTCGTGGTCCGTCATCAGGACCTCGGGCTCCAGCTCCAAGAGGTTGGCCGCCCGAGCGAGGTCCGTCCCGGGTTCACCACCCCGGAGGTTCATGATCCCGTAGCCACCTTCCTTGCTGGCCTCGCCGGCGGTGCGCGCGTCAAAGCGGGTCTCCGTCCAGGCGAGGGCCACGTGTAGATCGCGTGGCACGTCGAATTCCCCGGCTGCTTCCAGGAAGAGCTGGTTGAGCTCGGCCTAGGGGGCGCGGAAGGTGGCAGGGGCCCCG
>JAERSX010000007.1 GCA_016845285.1 Deltaproteobacteria bacterium
ACCTCGAGCTCCAGGTCGATGACCAGGCCCGCCCAGCGCACCGCCAGCCGGTGCGTCCCTGGGGCGGGGGCCTCGGTCTTGGAGAGGAGCTCGTCTCGGTGGACGAGGCACTCCCCGGAAGCGAGCTGGGGGAGTGGTGGCTCACCCGACGCGCCCTCCTGGGGTGACGGGTCGGTGGCCTGGAGTGGCCTCCAAGGCGCCTCCTCGCTTCCGTCTACCCGGAATTGAAGGCCCTTCTCCTCATCCTGCTGTGCGGGGACGGAGGTGGGCTCCGGCGCGCTGCTGCAGAGGCGTACCTCGAAGGGCACAGCGCCCTGGTGGCGAAACCGGTGCCCTGGCAGTCGTAGCTCCAGACGCAGGAGGTCGTCGGCAGTGGTGCTCTCGGCGAAGCGCTCGCCATCGGTGTCCAGGCTGGGGCTCGGCGCCGCCGGAACCGGGAGCGGCTCCCAGCTGTCGTCCTCGTCCGGACCGAAGTCCACCGCCACTGTGGCCCACAGCCCGAAGAAGCCCAGCAGTATGCCCAGTGCCTCGACGTACTCGAACACTCCCGGTTCTGGGGCATCGGGAGTGTGGGGCCAGATCTGGAGCACAAGGGCCACGGCACCGCAGGCCGTGGCCGCGAGGAGCAGGGTGCTCACGAAGAACACCAACGCCGAGTCGAGCTCCCAGGCTGCGCCCAGTGCCAGAGCGGAGACCACGAGACCCAGGAGGACGGTGAGGCCGACACCGAGTCTGGTCGAAGGGAGTGGCATCGCCAGAGTCTACGGGCTCCCATCCAGAAGGCCGCCCGCTTCCGAGCGGCCGGGATCGATCCGGGAGTAGGGAGGAAGATAAGAGATCTGGACGGGATATCCTCAGCGGGTTCTCACGGTGTGCGTACGCAGAGGTGCCCGCGAAGACCCCTGTGGGGTCCGGGGAGTCGCGTGTGTTCGAGGGCGCGCACTACTTGGGAAACAAACGTCACTGAAGTAAACTCTCGGCTGTTCCGAAAGAAAGAGTTGATGGCTGTATCTCTGCGCTCGTCATTGCGTTTCCGGCTAGTTCTGACTGCGACCGTGCTCTCCGGGCTTGTGATGAGCCTGGGTTCGGTGGTCATCCCGATGTTCGTGTCGCAGGTTCTCTTGAATGATGCGCTGGAGAATGCGCACGTTCAGTTGGTGCATCTGCGTAGCAATGTCGAGGCACCTCTTGCGTTTTCAGATGAGGAGGCTCTGCTGCGGGAGCTGCACAAGCTGGGAGTGGGCCAGCTCGCCTATGCCGAGGTTCATCAGAACAACGCGGTCATGGTGCAGGTGGCTGGGTCCGAGCAGGTGCCACCGACGCTCGAGCTGGCACTGGGGGTCGAGAAGGTCTGGCTCCAAGATGATGTGATTCATGCTGCAGTGCACTTCCTCTCAGCCGTAGACGAACCGACGACGCTCCGGCTGGGCTTCAACACCATCCGCCTCAATGAGTCCGAGGCACGAATACGCCGCGTCACCATGTTGGCCAGCATCAGCGTGTCGTTGGGATTGTGGCTGTTGCTCAACGGGCTTGGCAGTCGGCTGCTGCGTCCTGTGCTGACGCTGACGACCTGGGCAGATGCCATCGCTGCGGGCGATCGGCCCAATGTGCCCGTTCCGCAGGCATTGGAGGCTGATGGGGATGAGCTGGCTCGCCTGCAGCATGCCTTTGCCAGCATGGTGCACGAGCTGCGCGACAAGCACATGGCCCTGGAGCAGGCACGTCAGGGGCTGGAAGCCCGTGTGGCTGAACAGACCGCCGAGCTCAGTCGAGCCTTGGAGCGCGCGCAGGGTGCGAGCCAGGCCAAGAGTCGCTTCCTGGCAAACATGAGCCATGAGATTCGTACCCCCATGAACGGTGTGCTGGGCATGGCTCGTCTGCTTCAAGACAGCCGCCTGGACCCTCGACAGCTGGAGATGGTGTCCACCATCTCGAGGACTGGGCAGACCTTGATGGCTCTGCTCAATCAGATCCTCGATCTCTCCAAGGTGGAGTCGGGGGAGATGCTGCTGGACAACGCTCCCTACGATCCCGGCGATGTGTGCGCGCAGGTCGTCTCGCTGTTCGCCGTAGAGGCAGAGAGCAAGGGGTTGGCCCTCACCCTGCAGGTCGAACCCCAGGTGCCGAAGCTGCTCTTGGGTGACCCGCTGCGGCTTCGACAGATACTCAGCAACCTCATCAACAATGGCCTGAAGTTCACCTCCCAGGGCGAGGTGATCATCTCGATGGGCTGGGATGGCAAAGAACTACTCATAGATGTCTCCGACACGGGAAGCGGTATTCCTGGCCATCGCCAGGCCGCCATCTTCGAGAAGTTCGCGCAGGGCGACAGCTCCACGGCTCGGACCCATGGGGGCACCGGCCTGGGGCTGGCCATCTGTCGACAGCTGCTGGAGGGAATGGGGGGCAGCATCCGGCTGGAGAGCACGGTCGGTTTTGGCAGCACCTTTCATGTGTGCCTGCCCCAGTCGGAGGTACACACCCCAACCCCCAACTCCACGCCCTCGTCCACTGATGTGGCCGTGCTCAAGGGCATACGGGTGCTGGTGGTGGACGACAACCCCGTGAACCGCAAGGTGGTCCGTTGGATGCTGGAGAAGCTGGAAGCGAAGGTCGACGAGGTCAGCGGGGGGGCGGCTGCCGTGGAGTTCGCTGCACAAGAAGAGCTGGACGTCATCTTGATGGACTGTCACATGCCGGGTGTGGATGGCTTCGAGTCGACGCGACGCATTCGGGCCAGCGGCCTGACCATGCCCATCATTGCCCTCACCGCCAGCGTGTTTGCCGAGGATCGCCGGGCCTGTCTGCAGGCGGGCATGGACGACGTCCTCACCAAGCCGGTGATGCCCGAAGATCTGATCCGTGCGCTGACACAGCGCGGAGTGGATGCATAGACAGAGGGGCCTCGCGCCTTGCTGCATGGCGAAGGCTCGACCTCCCCGAGTCAGTCCTCCAGCACGAGCTCGCGCAGGCCCTCGGGCACCTCATCTCGCCGGGCGATGGTGATCGCTCCTGGGGTGCGGAAGGCCACATCCTGGGCCAACTTCAAGTTGGCGGTCTCCACCATCGGTGTACATCCCATCCGATAGCAGCGCTCCAGCAGATACCGCCGATACAGGACTGGGTCCAAGCCCAAGATCTCGCGGGACAGCCAGATCGTGCCTTCATCGGTGGATGGCGGCAGGATCAGGGCGACCTCCAGACCGTCTGGCCAGCAACACTGCTGCTTTGAGAGAAGCCGTCGGAGACCCTTTTCATTCAATGCGGGGACTGGGACGTCGGGGTTGACAACCAAGACGAAGTCATCGGTGCTTGCGAAAACCGAGCTGAGCACCGCGAAGAGCAAAGGTATCATGA
>JAERSX010000008.1 GCA_016845285.1 Deltaproteobacteria bacterium
GGCCCACCCTCGTGGCACCCAGCCCCTCCTCCGGAGCCGCGATGGTCCCCCGCTACGTGACTGTGCCCGTTGGGGTGATCGCACACGTCGCTGTGGCCTTTCACCTGTGGATGGCGTTCGCCAACGGGATCACACCACTGCAAGCGCTGCTCGCAGCGATGCTCGGCTGGTGGTTCGTCGACCTCTGCACGCTGCTCGCGCACTGGTTGCTCGACAACTACTTCAGCGACAAGACTCCCGTCATCGGCCAGACCATCTTCTTCTTCCGGCAGCACCACGTGCAGCCCATGGAGATGTTCAAGCGCGACTGGTTCGACGGCAACTTCGAGCACGCGCTCGCCGTCTGCGTCATCATGACCGGGGTCGCTGCCTTCGACATCAGCCCCATGTGGTCGATGTTCTGGGGCGTGGCTGGCCTGGGCGGATCTCACGTCACACAGATCCACAAGTGGGCCCACGACACGCACGCGCCAGCACCCGTGCGGCTGATGCAGCGCCTGGGCGTCGTGGTCGACGCAACGCACCACGCCGAGCACCACAAAGACCCCAGCGGTCACTACGCCCTCTTCGCAGGCCACATCGAGCCCATCTTCGAGGGCCTGCGAATTCCCCAGATCGTCGAGGCCAGCGTCTACCTCACCACCGGCTCGGTGGCGGTGGAGTCGCGCCTCAAGCTCGGCAAGCGAGGTGAGACCTTGCCCCTCAAGGACCGCTTGGACCGCGTCTACTGGCGCGGCTGGTACAGCTTTCTCGCCTGGTACACCGAACGCCGCGGCGCACGCTTCACCTGCATGAACTGGGGCTACGACGAGCCCACATGGGCCGACGACGAGATGGGCCCGGAGCGCTTGCCGCTCCAGCTCTACCGCAGGCTCGTGGACGGTCTCGACCTCGAGGGCAAGCGCCTGGTCGACATCTCCTGCGGACGCGGCGGGGGCATCCACTGGGTGCACACCCACGCCGGCCTGGGCCGAACCACCGGAGTGGACTTCACGCCGGGCAACGTGGCCCTGTGCCAGGCGGCCTTCCCCAACGTCGACGGCCTCGACTTCCTGAGCGGCGACGCGGAGTCCATGCCCTTCGGCGACTCCGACCTCGACGCCCTCATGAGCGTCGAAGCGAGCCACTGCTACCCGCAGCCCGCACGCTTCCTCAACGAGGCCGCACGGGTGCTCAAGCCCGGCGGCTACCTGCTCTGGACCGACTTCCGGCCACGCGATGAGGTCGAGGCACTGCGGGCGATGATCCCCGAAGACCTCGAATTCGTCGAGGAGATCGACATCACCGCGAGGGTGATCCGCGCAATGGAGCTGGACGGTCCCCGCCGTCGCGCGCTCATCGCCGAGCACACCTCTCCAGTGCTCCGCCGCGTGATGACCACCTTCGCCGCCGCCGACGAAGACGCCGACACCGTCAAGCGCTTCACCAGCGGCGAGGCCATCTACTTCTTGTGGCGCCTGCGCAAGCGCGACCCCGAGGTCAACGACGCCCCGCGGCCCAGCAGCGCCCGAACACGGCCCGCCGCACGCCCCTGACGACGCCAGCGCTCAGTCTCCGAGCACCAGCTGATGGTCTTGCGAGACCGCGCGCAGGATGTCGAAGCGCGTGATGGCGCCCACCAGTCTGCCCTTCTCGACGACGGGCAGGCGGCGGAAGCTGTGGTGCAGAAACAATCCGGCCGCGTAGTAGATGTTCATGTCGGGCGGGATGGTGGTCACATCGGTCGACATGAAGGCCGACACCTTGCCGCGGGAGCGCTCACCGTCGCTGCCCATGGCGAGGACCTGCAGACAGTCCTTCTCGGTGAGGACGCCCACGATCGACGCGGTGGAATCCACCACTGGCGCCCCTGTCACCTTGTTGGCGATCAGGAAGTCGATGGCCGCCATGATGTCGGTGTCAGGCGAAAGGGTGTGCACGCTCTCATCCATGTGATCGCGCACCGAAGGCAGCCGGGGCATGTGACCCTCCTGCCGACGTTGTACCCCGGGTATCCATCCAGGCGAAAGCGGCGGACAGCGCGAGGGCCTCGGAAGCGAGCACACAGGGCCTCTGCGCCGGTGCCTCTCAGAGACCAGCGTCGGGCCCGGTGATAGGGGCGCCGGGCCATGCAGACCCGCCACCGCCTCCATCACCACGACGCCAGGGGGCTGGCCGACGTCCTCGACGAGCCCGTCCACCTCGTGCTGACCTCGCCGCCCTACCCCATGATCGAGATGTGGGACGCGGCCTTCCGGGCCATGTCCGTGGAGGCTCGACGCTGCCTGGACGAGGCCGATGCCACCGGTGCCTTCGAGGCCATGCATCGCGAGCTGGACAAGGTCTGGGAGGCCGCGGTGGACGCGCTGGTGCCCGGCGGCATCTGCTGCATCAACATCGGCGACGCGACCCGCACGATGGCAGGCCAGTTCCGCATCCACCCCAACCACGTACGAATCGTGACGGCCATGCAGCAGCTGGGCATGACGGTGCTGCCCGACATCCTGTGGCGCAAGCCCACCAACGGCCCCACGAAGTTCATGGGCTCGGGCATGCTTCCACCCGGCGCCTACGTGACCTACGAGCACGAGTACATCCTGGTCTTCCGCAAGGGCGGCAAGCGGCTTTTCAAGAGCACCGAGGACAAGACCCAGCGCCGCCGCAGCGCCTACTTCTGGGAGGAGCGCAACGTCTGGTTCAGCGACCTGTGGAGCGATCTCCGGGGGGTGGGACAGGCACGGAGCGGTGCCGGCCGCAGCCGCAGCGCAGCCTTTCCCCTGGAGCTGGCCTGGCGGCTCACCCACATGTTCTCGCTGCAAGGCGACACGGTGCTGGACCCCTTCGCAGGCACGGGAACGACCGCGCTCGCAGCGGCCTGGACAGGACGCCACAGCGTTGGCTGTGACCTCGATCCCGCGCTGCTCGCCGAGGCCGGCGACCGCCTCGCCAGCGGCGTGCTCGAGGGTCAGTCCCGAGCGCTCGCCCGCCTGGCGGCCCACCGGCGCTTCGTCGAGAGCCGCGCCGCCCAGGGCAAGCCGCCCAAACACCACAACGCCGTCCATGACGTGCCTGTGGTGACCGGGCAGGAGAGAGAGCTCGTCGTGCTGGCGCCACGCCGGATGGTGCAGGACGCCGGCGAGCTCGTGGCCGAGATGGGGGTCGCGGGCAGCGCAGCTCGAACGCCGTGAGCGAAGCCTCTCAGGCCTCCATCGCCAGCGAGTGCTCCATCAAGGCCTCGAGAGGAACGGTCTTCAGCGCCCGCTGGTGCGTGCTCTGCAGGACCACCTCGCAGGCGGCACCGGCACGGTAGGCACGCAGCCATGACGCCGCGCAGACACACCACTGATCGCCCGGCATCAGGCCCCTGAAGCCGTGCTCTGGCGCAGGCGTGATGAGGTCGTTGCCCTGGATGTCGCGCAGATGCAGCAGGAAGTCTGCGCTCAGGCGGCAGCACACGGTGTGGGAGCCGTGGTCGTTGTCGTCGGTGTTGCAGCAGCCGTCGCGAAACCAGCCGGTGACGGGTTCGCGGGAGCAGCTCTGTATGGGCTGACCGAGCACGTTGAGGGGTGGGTGCATGGTCTGTACCTCCGCGGTCGACGCGCCAGTCGACGAGGTCGGTGATGTCCTCGCCCAGATCGTCGAGCTCGACGAAGCCCACGATACGAGAGGGACTGGAGTGCGCCTCGCAGGCCCAGGCGGCGAAGAACGGCAGGTCGCTGTAACCGTCCTCGACGGGATCCTCGCAGTCATCGCCCTGCCGCTCCTCCCAACAGACCCACAGGGAGTCCGGAGAAGAGAGCGGCCTTGCACATGGGCTTGGGGTCGTCGAACCTTAGACCGTGACCCACGTGTGCCCCGGACTCATGTCCCTGCTGTCCGTGCTGTGCCTGCTCGGCTGTACCGGAGGTCCCGACGCCAAGGGGGCCAGCACAGACTCCGCGGAGCTGGAATTCGAGCCCGTGGACTTCTGCGCACGCGCGGAGGAGGTCTCCGGCCAGGTCACCCCAGCGGTGCCCACCGGCCTCATCTACGAGCTCTACGTGCGCAGCTACCGGGACTCCGACGGTGACGGCCATGGCGACCTGCGCGGCGTCATCGAGAAGCTCGACCACATCGAGCGCCTGGGCACCGAGGTGATCTGGCTCATGCCCATCTTCGAGTCCCCTTCCCCCGCCGGCTACGACGTGACCGACCACAGCACGATCCGCGCCGAGTACGGCACCAGCGCCGACCTCGTCGACCTCGTCGATGCCGCCGCCGAGCGCGGCATGCGCGTCATCGTCGACACCCCCATCAACCACGTCTCCCGAGCCCACCCCTGGTTCCTGGCCGCCGAGGCCGACCGGTCGGCGCCCGAGCGGGCCCACTTCGTGCTCGCAGACAAGCAGAACGACAGCTACCGCTGGTTCCGCATGGACAGCTGGACCTTCTACTACGCCTTCTTCGGCGAGGACTTCCCCGACCTCGACTGGACCCATCCCGACACGGCCGACGCCATGGAGGCCCTGCTCACCGACTGGATCGCACAGGGGCTCGGTGGCTACCGCATCGACGCGGCGGTGCAGCTCATCGAAGAGGAAGGCTCCCTGGGCGACACGGTCCAGGGACACTGCCTGCTCGCCTGGCTCCTCGCCAAGCTCAAGGATGCCGATCCAGAGGTGTTCATCCTGTCGGAGGCCTTCCACCGAAGCGCCGACGGCACCCTGCTGTACCTGGGCTCCGACGAACTGCCCGAGGCCGACGTCGTGTTGCAGGCCGCCCGCGAGGACGCCCTCTTCGAGGCCCTCGAGACAGGGCTGGCCGACCGCCTCACCGGGGAGCTGCGCTTCGAGGAAGACACCCCCGATGCCTTGCGGCTGTCCGGCTTCGTCGGATCCCACGACACCTACCGCCTCGTCGAGCGCGCCGATGCCACCGGCCTGGCCAGCCTGCTCGCCGCCACGATCACCCTGCCGGGACCACCATCGCTCTACTACGGCGACGAGATCGGGATGACGACGCAACCACACGGCGACATCGACCAAGGCAATCGGGCGCCCATGCTCTGGTCCGAGGATCTGCACGCGGGCTTCACCGAAGGCACGCCCTGGTACCCCGTAGACCCCGACTACGAGGACGGACGCACCGTGGAGGCTCAGCTCACCGATCCCGAGAGCACGCTGTCCCAGGTCATCGCCCTGGGCACCCTGCGCCGGGAGAGCGCCGCGCTCCAGACAGGGCTGCTGCACCTCATCGACACGAGCCAGCCCGCGGTCGCCGCCTACACCCGGACCGAGGGGGATCAACAGGTGCTCGTGGCGCTCAACTTCGGCGACGAGGACCTGACGGGTGTGCACCTCGAGGACCTCGACGGCAGCGAGGACTTCGTCGATCTACGAAACGGTGGCCTGCCGGTGGAGGACCCAGAGACCATCGACCTGGTGGCCCACGGCCACGCCGTCTGGGCGACGCCCGATCTCGCGGAGCTGACGATCCCCTAGCGTCGACTGGAGACGGTCAGTTCGAGCGAGCGATGCAGCGCTTGAGCGAGGCCTTGCAGGTCAAGGTCACGCGCTGGCCAGAGCGCACCAACACGCTGCCAGCGTTCTCGACGGTTGGCTGGCCGGAGAAGGAGGCCTCGATGCGGTAGGTCCCCGCGGGCACGGCACCGGCGGTGTAGGCGCCGCCCTCTCCCACCAGGCGAACCGAGGCGGTGTCTCCGGTGACGATGACGGTCCCGATCTGGTCGGCGTTGCTCGAGGACGGCGTGACCACCTCGGTCTCCGTGATCGTCCCCTCGGGTTCGCCGCTCCCGCCATCGGCCCAGGGGTCGTCCAGGACCTCGATCTCCGTGGACGCACTGCCCGAGGAGGCACTGCCCGAGGACGCACTGCCCGAGGACGCACTGCCCGAGGACGCACTGCCCGAAGACCCGCTGCCCGAAGACCCGCTGCCCGAGGACGCGCTGCCCGAGGACGCGCTGCCCGAAGACCCGCTGCCCGAAGACGCCGACCCTCCCGTCGCTGTGGTCGAGCCCGTGTTCTGCGGAGCATCCGACGTGCCACCGGGATCCCCCGCCAGGAGGTCCACAGCGTTCTCTCCGTCCACTTCCACCTGATCGGGCTCTGTGACCTTCACCGGGCCATCATCATCACGCGTGGCCATCCAGAGCGCTGTCACCCCGCCACCGCCCAGCGTGATCACGGCAACGAGCGCGATGAGGGCGGCGCTGGTGCCCAGCATGGCGGACCAAGGAATGCCGCCTGGCTCGTCGTCCTCGT
This sequence comes from Deltaproteobacteria bacterium, assembly GCA_016845285.1. Classification (GTDB taxonomy): domain Bacteria; phylum Myxococcota_A; class UBA796; order UBA796; family UBA2385; genus BH17. The sequence continues at coordinate 6,240 of JAERSX010000008.1, forward strand.
CCAAGGCTGGTGAGCGTCCAGACGTCCCGGGATGAGGCGCTGTGAAGCTGGGGTCGCCAGTGACACGCGGCTTGCTGCCTTGCTCGACCAGGATGGAGCCCGAGAGGTCGTCGTCGATGGACTCCCGCTCCGCGAGCAGTCCGGGCACCGTGAGCTCGGCGTAGTCGGCCAACCACGGCTCTGAGAACTCCGCACGCAGCACGCGCAGACGCCGCTCGAGGTCTCGGGCCGGCGGCCGATCGTTGCCGTCGTAGGCCAGGCAGTCGGCGATGAGCTGGCAGAGGTCCTCGTGACCGCAGCGGTCGTGCAAGACGTTCAGCCGATCGTCGATGTGGCGACGATGCCGCTCCTTGTTGCCAGAGGTGCGCCCCAAGGCCTCACCCAAGATGAGCTCGAAGAGCACGGCACCCAGGGCGTAGATGTCTCCGGCGTGGGTGTCGATACCGTCGAGGCGTTCGGGTGCCATGTAGGCCAGCGAGCCGAAGAAGATGGACCGGGTCACCGACTCGCGGTGCTGGAACTCGGCCCGGGCCACTCCGAAGTCGAGGACCTTGACCTCGCCGGTGCGGGTGAGCTGCACATTGCTTGGCTTGATGTCGCGATGGAGGACCTTGAGGGGCCGACCGTGCTGGGCCGGAAGCTCGAACGCAGCGTAGAGCGCACCGGCGACCTCCTGGACGATCTCCAGAGCACAGCCTGCCGGTACCGGCCCCTTGCTCAACAGCTGCTTGAGATCGACACCATCGATGAACTCCATGATCACGGTCCAGCGACCGTTGAGCAGGAGCATGCCGTCGACCTTGACCACGGCGCGGTGGCGCAGCAGACCCAGCATGCGCGCCTCGTCCCGCAGCCGCTCGGCGATGTCCTCGTTCTCGGCGAGCTCCGGGTTCAGCACCTTGAGGGCCACGCTCTTGGTGAAGCCCCCCGCGTCCACGAGCTCCGCCCGGTACACGGTGCCGAACCCGCCCTTCCCGACGGCTTCGAGGACATGGTAGCGACGGCCTTCTGTCTGCACTTGGATCCGCGGAAGCCCCCGCAGGGTAGCAGAGCCTCGACCCGATCTGCCGCATGGGCTGCGACGAATAGGTGAGCACTGGCCCCCCCTGAGGCAAGATGCGCGCGGAGGTGACGGTGCTGGGAATGTGGCTGGTGCTGTCCTGTGCGGCCCCTGGGGCCCCAGATCAGCACTCCGAGCCCGTCGATCTCCTCGCAGGAGTAGACCCCTTCATCGGAACCGGCGGCCTCGGATTCCAGGTAGGCAGCGGCGTCCCAGGCGCCACCCTTCCCTTCGGCCACGTCCGCCTCAGCCCCGACACCGCTGACCACATGGGCAGCAGCCCCGGCTTCCATCGCGGTGGGGGCTACCACGCCGACGACACGCTGCTGCGCGCCATCAGCCACACGCACCTCCACGGCGTCGGCCTCACCGACTACGGCGCGGTGGGCGTGGTTCCTGTCGATGGACTCTTCTCGAACGACGGTCGGCCGCACACCGTGGAGTCCAACCGGCGGCCCACCCTGAAGGATCAGCGGGCGGGCGCCGGGTGGTTCGAGCTCACGCTCTCGGATCCGAACGTCGAGGTCGCCCTGACAGCCACGCGACGAACAGGCCTCCATCGCTACCGCTTCGCAGACGACGTGGACGACCCCGCCCTCATCATCGACCTCGGCCACACGCTGGGAGATGGCGAGGTGACGGCTGCCGCGCTCCGCTGGTCAGAGGACGGGAAGACCCTCGCGGGGTGGCGCCGCAGCGACGGCGAGATGGCCGATGACTACACCGTCTACTTCGCAGCCATGCTCGACCGAGCCCCCTCCGACTGGGGCACCTTCGGCGCGCGACAGAGCCATGGCCTCGGACCGCGTGCGACCACGTCGGCCGAGGGTCCCGATGCCGGCGCCTGGGCCCGCTTCGACGACGACGAGGTCTATCTGCGGGTGGCCGTGAGCCTCGTGGACCTCGACGGTGCCCACGCCAACCTGGAGGCCGAGCACGGTGGCTTTGCGTACACCACCGATCGCACCGACGCTGAGGCCAGCTGGGCCGAGCTCTTCACCCCCGTCCGGGTCTGGGGTGGCAGCGCCATCGAACAGCGCATCTTCGCGAGCGCGCTCTACCACTGCGCGATCATGCCCTCCCAGGTGGACGACGTCGATGGTCGCTACCGCGGTCTCGAC
>JAERSX010000009.1 GCA_016845285.1 Deltaproteobacteria bacterium
AGTCCCACGTGGCCCGATGCCGGGCCGCTCAGGCCCAGACCCAGGCCGCCGCCACCCAGGCTGAGAGCACCGCCCAGGCCGCCCGAACCAAGGCCCTGACCCCACAGCAGGCCGCCACCCACCTGGCCGAGCGCTTGACCCGCGCCGCGGCCGCCGCCGAGCTCGATGGCCCCGGCCTCGCCGCGCTCATCGCCTTGCCCCACGCGTGGGTGCAGGCCGAGGAGACGGCCCTCGACGCTCTCGACACCGAGGCCGAGGCTCTGACCGTGCGCCTCGAGGAACGGACCCGAGCCCGACGCACCCACAGCGACACCCGACCCGGCGTCGACGCCGAAGACGCCGCCGCGACCCTGGCGACCTCCGAGGCCGAGGTCACCGCCGCCGACGAGCGCTGGAGCGCCGCCCGCACCGTGCTGTCCGCCGACGACACCGCCCGAGCCGCACAGGCCGAGCTCACCCAGGAGCTCGCCGCCCACGATGCCCAGGCCGCCCCCTGGGCCGCCCTGGCCAAGACCATCGGCTCGGCCGATGGACAGAAGTTCCGCCGCTTCGCCCAGTCGCTCACCTTCGAGCTGCTCCTGGCCCAGAGCAACCACCATCTCCGACGTCTCCACCCCCGCTACCGCCTGGCCCGCATCGCCGGAACCGACCTCGACATGCTCGTGATCGACCGCGATCTCGGCGATGAGCCTCGCACCATCCAGAGCCTCAGCGGCGGAGAGGGCTTCCTCGTGTCCCTGGCCCTGGCCCTGGGGCTGTCCACCCTGGCCAGCCAGGACGTGCGGATTCAGAGCCTGTTCATCGACGAGGGCTTCGGCACCCTGGACGCCCGCTCCCTCGACACCGCCCTGGCCGTGCTCGACAGCCTCCAGGCCGAGGGGCGCCAGGTGGGGGTGATCTCCCACGTGGGCGGCCTCGCAGAGCGCATCGGAGCCCAGGTGGCCGTCTCTCCCCTCGGAGGCGGACGAAGCGAGGTGAGGACAGTGGGAACGGAGACGATCTGAGAGGGTGGCGCCTCAGTCTCGGGACAACACGTCCGGGATGTCGACCTCGAGCTCCTGTCCAACCCGCCAGGCGGCCTGGAAGCCAGAGCTCATGGCGCCCACGATGCCGTGGCCCGCGCGCGTGCTGGCGCCCGCCAGGTAGAGGCCCGGGACGGGTCCACGGGGGCCCGGCCGCCGCTTGAGGAACTGCTCGGGCGTACAGGCCAGGCCGTAGCCGGTGCCGTCGGTGGCACGGGTGTAGCGGGTGTGGGTGACCGGACTGGCCGACTCCACGAAGGTGATGTCGTCGCGCGACAGCTTCCAGCGCGTACAGAATCGTTCGATGAGCACATCTTCCACGTGCTGCTTGCGCTCGAGGTACACCTCGGTGCGGCGGTAGCCAGGGCCCAGCACCTGGCTCGGGTCGACCCCCCAGTGCTCCGCCTTGCCCGAGCACAGCGTCATGATCTCCACGCTCTGCTCTCCGGGAGGCGCATGGTCGGGGGTGTGGGGATCTTTGAGCGAGGCGCTGGTGGTGTAGGTGCAGCGCGGATCCAGCGAGCCCTGGTCGATGGCAGCGTAGAGCCCCTCGATGTCGGTGGAGTCGAACTCCCAGTAGTTGGCCGCCCGTCCACCGAGCTGCTCGGGCGTGGCCTTGACACCCAAGCAGGTCAAGAAGATGGCGCCGCCCATCTCGAGGCTGGACGACCGAGCCTTCCACTCCTCGGGGAGGGACTCGCCCGGCACGAGCTCGTCGATGGTGCGCTTCAGGTCGGCATTCGAGATCACCACCTTGGCGCGCACCTCGGTGGGATCCTGGCGCCGCCCCTGTACACGCACGCCCACCGCGCGTCCGTCCTCCACGAGCACCTGCTCGATGGCACGCCGCAGGAGCACGGCGCCCCCGTTGGACTCGATGACCCAGGCCATCTCGTCGGCCAGGACCTGCCCACCGCCCCGGGGGTAGAAGGCACCCTTGAAGTAGTGGTTGGCGAGGCCACAGTGGAGCATCGCCGAGGCTCGGCTGGGTGGGAGGCCGTAGTCGCCACTCTGACCGAGCATCACCGCGCGCAGCACGGGATCTTGGGTGCAGCTGTCGAGCACCGTGGCGATGGGGGCGTTCTGGTAGCGGGCCAGCAACCGGCCCTTCAGCGCCACATGGCTGAGCACGCCGAGGGCCCCAGGCCGCTTGCGCTTCGCCATGAGGTCGACAAAGCCCTCGACTTCCGCCAACAGGCGGACGTAGCGGTCGATACCCCGGCGTTCGCTCGGGAAGGTCTCGACCAGGCGCTCGCGGTAGGCCTCTCTGCCACGGGGAATACGGAACTCGAGCTCCGGCAACACGATGGTGTCGAAGCCGTCAGGGTCCATCTCCTCGAAGGAGACATCGACGCCCACACCCTCGAGGAGCCGCGGGATGTTGCCACCAGGCTCGCAGTCGCCGACGTAGTGCAGACCGATGTCGAAGTGGTAGCGCCGCTCCGAGGTGCCGCGCGAGAACATCGTGGCGCAGCCGCCGGCCACATAGTGCGAGTCGAAGACGGCCACCTTGACGCCTGCTCTCGCGAGGTAGGCACCGGCGGTGAGTCCTCCCATGCCCGCACCAATGATGGCCACGTCGACCGAGGTGGGCACGGCGGCCTTGACCCGGTCGCGTGTGTCGAGAGTAGGTTCACGGATCTGACCGGCCAAGGTGACCTCCCAAGTCGCGGCTAACCTTCGACGGCTACCTGCGCGCAGCCCCATTCGGACGAGCTTGCCGCAGCCTCCCGCGGATCGGTATGCTTCGCCGGTGGCCAGCGGTCGGCGTGCGCGGCCGGAGGCCACCAGGAATCATGCGTCTCGACCCGCGATCCCGGGCCACCCACGTCAAGCTGCTCGTCCACGGGCCGCCCGGTGCCGGTCGAAAGACCAACCTGGTCCACCTGCGGGACAGCCTCCCCCAGCGTGGTCGCCGACCCCGTCGCCGCGGCCCGGTCAGCTACGTCGATCTCGATCTCGGCACCATTGCCCAGCGCAAGGTCCAAGCACGCTGCATCTGTCTGCCCACGCTGTCCGCCAGCCCGCGGCTTCGTCGAGCCGTCATCGCCGGGGTCGACGGCGCGGTCTTCGTGGCCGACTCGTCTGCAGATCGTCGCGAGCAGAACCTCGCGGCCAGGGCCGAGCTCATCGCCGCCCTCGAGGCCGTCGGCCTCGACTTCGAGCTCCTCCCCCACGTCTACCAGTGGAACAAGCGCGACGTCCGCCAGCCCCTGTCGGTGCGTGCACTGACCCAGACCCTCAACCCCGAGGACACAGAGTCGATCTCCGCCATCGCCAGCTCGGGCATCGGAGTCTGGCGCACCTGGCGTCGCCTCATCCAGTGCGTCTTCGAGGGCGCGGACGCGCAGCGGCTCACCCGGGCAGGTCTCCATGGCTGAGCTGATCCGCGGCCGACTCGGCACCCTCAGCCTCGCCAGCGTGCTGCACCTCCTCGAGTCGGAAGGGCTCACGTGCTGGCTCCGCCTGGGTGAACAACAGCTGGTGGGCTTCCTCGAGGGCGTCCCGGTGTATGCCCGCACCCAGCGGTTGTCTGGCTTCGAGGCGATGATCAGCCTCTTCTTCCACCCGGAAGACGCCTCCTTCCTCGTCGACCAGGACCTCAAGCCCCACGGAGAACCCATCGGCCCGGTCTTCGATCTGGTCCTCGAGGGCTGCCGTCGGCGAGACCTGTGGGAGCGCCAACGACGCCTCCGGCTGCGGGTCGCCCCCGATGCCCCTCCGCCCGAGGCCACAAGCTTCGGTGCCAAGCTCGTCGCCTGGATGGACGGAAAACGCAGCGTGGCCGAGGTCGCACGCCTGGCCGACCTGCCCCCCTCCATGGTGGTCGACCCCGTGCATCGCCTCAGCCAGCAGGGCTGCCTCATCGCCTTCGCAGACGCTGTCAAGAACGAAGGCGCCGACGAGCTCATGCTCAGCGATCGGCTGCCCCGACGGACGGACGGACGCCTTCTCCGCGAGGAGACGATCCCCCCCGACTCCACGAGCTCGTCCCACTCCGCCCCCGTGATGGTGGCGTCTTTCCTGCCGCCCGACTCCGGCGAGTCGGTGCAGGAAGACGGCCCAGGTGCCGCGCTGCTCGAGGA
>JAERSX010000010.1 GCA_016845285.1 Deltaproteobacteria bacterium
CGCGGTCCAGCTCGACGCCTGCCCCGTCGATCTACCTGAGCTCGGAGCTCGTGTGCTCTACACCGAGCTCGTCTATGTCCTCGAGCCCGACGACCCCTTCCGCCAGTGGCTCCAGGTCGTGACGGACGACGCGGCGCCGCGCACAGCGGTGATCTCGGTGTGGGAGGCGAACGACCCCGAGACGCTGATCAACCTCTGCGCAGACGCCGCCGCGCGGGAGGTGGTGGCCAGCGACTTCGCGGAGCGGGACGGATGTGCGGAGACCTTGAGTTGGGACGGCAGCACCTACAGCGGCGGCACGAGCGGCGAGGACTGCCCGGGATCCCGCGCTGACGTCTCGCACGAGACGGCGGAGGTCATGGTCGACGCCGATGGAATCTCCAGGTGGGACCGTGGCTATGACAGCGATGGCGCTCAGGTCAGCGGCAGCGAGATGGGCGCCTATCGATTCGATCGGCTCACGGATCTGCCCCCGCTCCAGTGAGCCCGGCAGGGCCTCGGTCGAGGGCCTCAGAGGTTGTTGGTTGGTTGGCAATACATCGTGTCATAATCGCCACTTGATCCCCTTCCCCCCGGGGCCGAAACGATGACCAAGGGTCTTCAACGAACGCCTTCGCTGGGCGACTCCCTCCCTGGGAGCCCGTCGTTCTCCCAGCCGACCAGCTCCGATCACGAGAGCTCGGGCACGGACACCGACACGGGCCGTGGTCCAGTCAGCGACCAGGGCATCCTCGGCAACTCCGCGGTCGCGAGCGCAATGACGCCACAGGGCGACCTCAGCGCCGACGCAGAGGAACGGGCCGTGCAGCTGCGCGACGCGGTGGTCTCGGGCGACATGCGCACCATCTACATGGTGCTCGGCGGGCCCGACAACACCGCTGAGAAGGATGCCTACCGCAAGGCCATCGGCCTCCCGGTGGAGTCGTCCATGAAGATCTGGCTGCGGGGCTCGGATCTGATGTACGGCCTGTCCTTTGCGCGTTTCGGCAAGGCGGACATCAAGTGCCGCATCCATGCCGTGAGCATCGACATCCTCGGGACCGAGGAGGAGCGCCTCTTCGAGATCCTCGAGGGCGCCACCATGGACGAGCGCTACGCGCTTGCCCAGGATCGCGAGGTGATCCGCTGGCTCTGGTCGGAGCTCTCAGGCGCCGACTTCCAGAGGGCGTTTGCCCCGCTGGCGCCCTTCGTGGGCCAGGTGGCAGACGACGCAGCCAAGGCGGCACTCTTCGCCAAGGTCGAGCAGTCCGAGAACGAGCTCGGGACTGCCGCTGAGGCCCTGCTCACCAAGCTCAAGTCGCACAAGGGCTTCTTGAACGACGATGAGGAGGGGATGATCGGCGAGTGCGAGGCCTTCGCCAAGGAGCACGGCAAGATCGACGTGTCCGATCCCGCCATGAGCGCGGTGATGGGCTTCCTGAGCAGCGAGCTCAACGACAAGGAGTACTCCAAGGCTCGCAGCACGTTGACCAGCGGCGGCCAGCGCACCCTCCTCGACAAGATCAACGAGGCCGACAACCACAAGACCATGTGGCTGTTCCACAACACCGACGAAGACGCCATCTGCCAGGCGATCGCGGCCACGCCGCTGGCGGAGCGCAAGGCCTTCCTGGACAACGAAGCGGCCATGAAGCGGCTCCGTGAGGTGCTGGAGGGGGACGATCTCCAGCACGCCATGACCCTGCTCAACGGGCAAGACACCGCAGCCGATCATGCCGCGCTCCACGACCTCCACGACGAGCTCGACAGCTGGCTGTGGGTGAGCGACCACAAGGTCTTCGAGGCCCTCGAGCGGATGAGCGCTCCGGCCCTGGTGCGTCTCCGGGAGAACGAGGCCCTGCGAAAGGACATCGAGGGTGGGCTGAGCGACGCCAACATCACCATCTTCCACCAGACCATCGGGTACACGGGTGCCGGTCGAGCCGAAGGCAAGAGCGTCGAAGACGCCGCTGCCGAGCTCGAGGGCAGCAACGCCCGCGTCGTGGCGCGCATCGAAGAGGCCGTCGACCACTGGGACGACGACGAAGACAAGGTCTACGACGCCGTGGTCGAGTGGCAGCAGGCTGGCGGCAAGATGACCCGCGCCGAGCACGGGCCACTCCTCGATCGGGCCTGGGCGGCCCTGCGCGACCTCGACGTCGGTCGCTCGAAGGAGATCTACGAGGCGCTGCTGGGCCTCGGCACCGTCGGCCAGCTGGGCCGACTGCGCAGCGCTGTCCAGGGTCTGGGCACCGACGATGCCGGCCTCGAGGCTGCCATCGCTGACGTCACCGACGAGGAGCTCATCCGCAGCTGGTCGAACCTGTCGGCCCACAAGGCTGCCTGGCTCTCCGCACCAGACGATGAGTCCAAGGCCGCGGTCACCGAGGGCTTCGTGCCCGATCTGACCAACGACGTGAAGTCGCTCATCAAGGGCGACCGCGACGACTGGCTGGAGCAGGTGGGTGAGCTCCGCGACAAGCTGGTCGCCGCCCTGAAGACGCCCGCTGGCGCGGCCATCGCGGCCAACGAATTCAACTTCACCATGAACGGGCGTCACGCGCTGCGGATGGAGTACGCGCACTCGCGCCAGCTCGCCGATCACGACCGCGGCGATGGCATGTGGAATGCCATGAGCATGGGCATCGTGGACTCGATGTCCGGCACGGGCACCGAGACCGAGTGGGCGTTCGGCACCTACCAGGGTCAAGCCCGCGATGCGCTCGCCCAGAAGGACAACAGCGCCGCCGAGGCCACCGCGCTCGCGGCCACCGACACCGCCCACGACGAGTACATCGAGTCCCACGAGAACTACAAGGAGGCGAAGGCCTCCATCAGCAACATGGGCGGCGCCATCGTCCAGGCCATCGTGTTCACCGTCATCACGGTGGCCACCGCAGGCACCGCTGGCCCAGCCCTGGCCTCTTTCATGGCCTTCGTGGGCTCGGCTGGGCTGCAGGAGCTCACCGAGAAGGCCATCTTGGGTGAGGACTACAGCGTCGAGCAGGGCGCCATCGACATGACCCAGGCCATCATCAACGGCGTGCTCTTCGCAGGCACGGGCAAGGTGGTGGACATGATCACCAAGGGAGCCGGTCAGCTCCCCATCTTCCAGACGCTCAACGAGTCGCTGACGGCCAAGCTCCCCGGCATCGCGGAGTACATGGGCGGCGAAGCCAAGCAGCTCCTGACCCTGGCCATCCGAGACATTCCTCGGAACTACACCTCCGAGCTCCTGAACACCGAGGGGGTCCTCCGAGACGGTGTGGCTGGAGCGCTGCCCGCGCTGAACAAGACGCTCCAGTCCTACGCCTCGGGCATGGTCGTCCGCGGCCTCAACCACGCGGTCAACAACGAGGCCACCAAGCTCGAGGAGCTGCGCAAGACCAGCACCTGGGACGAGCTGCCGCGCACCCTGGTCAAGCAGGGCATCATCAACACCGCCATCGGTGTGACCGTGAGTCGCCTCGTGTCGGGCGATGAGCTCGATGCTTCCGACCTCGTCAACATCATGGGCTGGCTCACTCGCTCGGTCCATGGCGCCACCCTCAGCGCGAAGACCATCCGCACGGACGCCGAGAAGTCGCTGAAGTTCTTCAACGAGGCGAGCAAGGAGGAGCTGCAGAAGGTTCACG
>JAERSX010000011.1 GCA_016845285.1 Deltaproteobacteria bacterium
GTCCACCTGCAGGTGCCCAACCGGTACTACCGAGACTGGGTCCAGGCGAACTATGCGGCCACGCTGAGCGAAGCCCTCGGAGCCGCCGCTGGCCATCCCGTAGAGGTGCAGTTCCAGGTGGCCGGCCGCACCACCCCGGCCGCACCCTCACCAGAGCAGCCGCAGACGCCACCGGCCGACCCCACGACCCCGCGGATCGTCCCCGGTCTGGCGCCAGACAAGACCTTCGACAATTTCGTGGTCGGCGCCTGCAACCAGTTCGCTCACGCTGCGGCCCTCGCTGTCGCTGAGGCCCCGGGCGAGGCGCAGTACAACCCGCTGTTCATCTACGGCAGCACGGGCCTGGGCAAGACCCACCTCATGCAAGCCGTGGGCAACCGCATCCGCACCCGGTTTCCCGAGCGAAACCTGCTCTACGTGACTGCAGAGCAGTTCACCAACGAGCTCATCGACGCCCTTCGGTACCGCCGCATGCCGGACTTTCGGGACAAGTACCGAAAGTATCCAGGCGTCTTGCTCATGGACGATGTCCAGTTCCTGACGGGCAAGGATCGCACCCAGGAAGAGCTCTTCCACACCTTCGAGTGGCTCAAAGAGCGGGGCCGCCAGATCGTGTTCAGCGCCGATGTGTTGCCGCGCGAGATCAAGATGTTCGAGCCCCGACTGCGCACCCGCTGCGAGTCCGGCATGCTCGCCGACACCCAGCCGCCCGACCTCGAGACCCTCGTCGCCATCATGCGCCAGAAGGCAGAGGATCTGCACATCGTGCTGCCCGAGGATCTCGCGCAGTACATCGCCGCTCGAGTGCGTGGCAGCGTCCGTGAGCTCGAGGGCGTCCTTCATCGACTGAAGGCTCTGAGCCGCCTCTTCAAGCAGACACCCACCATCGACTTCGCTCGCCAGCACCTGGGCAGCGTCCTCGTCGATGAGGCACGCGCGCCGAGCGCCGAAGAGATCATCCAGATCGTCGCCGACTTCTACAACATCAAGGTCTCCGACCTGAAGGGTGCCCGGCGGCTCAAGCGGATCGTCCGCCCGCGCCACGTGGCCATGTGGTTGGTACGCAAGCACACCGAGCTCTCATTCCCAGAGATGGGCCGCGTCTTCGGACGCGACCATGCCACGGTCCAGCACGCCTGCAAGAAGATCCGCACCGAGCTCCAGCGAGACGCAGACCTGCGAAGCGCTGTCGAGACCCTCGAGCGCAACCTCCGCAGCTGAGCAACTCCGACGGAGCCACCAGTTCGCGCCCAGCTCGTCAGACGTAGACGTCGAGCACGGCACTGGTGCGCCTCCACCCCCCTGTTGACAAGTGTGTGGTCGACCTGGGAGATCTCTTCCCCAGCTTGTGGAAGAAGTGGGACGGATCGACGCCTATCGAAGAGGCGGCCAGATATCCCATGCCACGCACAGGCCTCCCACAACCCGCTCCACAGTGGGTGGTTCGCGAAGCTCTCGACAAGCTCGACACCTTCGAGGTTGCCCACAGTGTCCACAGGGCCCGATCGATCTACTACTTGGATCCAGATGATCCTGGATCTGATCCTAGATCCATCGATAGGTGGTCTCGAAGGGGGCTGCGGCCATATGATGCCGCCGCAGTGACAGGCCGAGCCTCTCAGGGAGGTTCCATCCACCCTGTCTCCCGAAACGCCTCCCGGAATTGCCACCGATCACGTCGTCAGCTCAGGAAGATCCGACATGGAACTCTACATCGACCGTGACGAGCTCATTCGCGGGCTGGCCCGCGTCCAGGGCATCGTCGAGCGCCGCACCACCAACCCGGCTCTCGCCCACGTCTTGCTCAGCGCCAGCGGAGAGTCACTCCGCATGACGGCCACCGACACCATGGTGGCCCTGGTCGCCGACTACGCGGCTCGGGTGGAGACCGAGGGCGACCTCAGCGTGGATGCCCAGAGCTTCTTTCAGATCGCTCGCTCGCTTCCCGAGCCGACGGTCCACCTGGAGCTCACCAGCAGCAATCGACTCGCGGTTCGGTCTGGTCAGGCCCAGTTCCACATCGTGGGGATGGCGGCGGACGAGTACCCCCCGCTGCCCGCACGAGACGATCGAGCGACCCTGGACGTCGCCGGATCGGACCTCTGTCGCATCATCGAGGAGACGCTGTACGCGGTCAGCACCGACGACAATCGCTACGGTCTGAACGGCGCCCACCTCGAGGAGATCACTGGCGAGGACAGCTCGGCCCGGGTGCGCCTGGTCACCACGGACGGCAGTCGCCTGTCCTGGTCGGAGGCGGTCTACAACGGTGAATTCGGGATGGGACGGCGGATGCTGCTGCCCCGAAAGGCCCTGGGCGAGGTTCGCAAGCTCAGCAGCACCGAGGGTGAACGCTGGGACATCGCTTTCGGCGAGCGCTCCGCCACCTTCGCCACCCGAGGTCTGACCTTCATGGTGCGGCTCGTGGACGGCGAGTTCCCCGAGTACCGACAGGTGCTGCCCGAGGCCTGCAAGCGCACCATCACCCTCGATAGACAGGCCTTCAGTGACGCCCTTCGACGCGTGTCCATCGTGGCCTCGGATCGCAACCACTCGGTCCGCTTTGCCTTCGAGACCGACCGCCTGGTGCTGACGGCCCAGAACGTCGACCTCGGCGATGCCCGAGAGGAGCTCCCGGCTGGTCTCGAGGGTGAGCCGCTGTTCACGGGCTTCAACGTGAAGTACTTCCAGGACATCCTGGCGGCCACGCGCAGCGATCGGTTGCTCCTGGAGCTCGGCGATGCCCTCGATCCCTGCATCGTGCGGCTCCCCGATCGCGACGACGCCCTGTTCGTCGTGATGCCCATGCGACTCGACTGAGCGACGACCCTGCGTCTCGTCTCGCTGAGGGTCCAGGACTGGCGCAACAGCGCTGGAACCAAGCTCGAAACGGATGCGCCCTTCGTGGTGCTCCATGGAGACAACGGTCAGGGCAAGACCAACCTCCTCGAGGCGGTGTACGTGTTGGCCGCGTTGCGGAGCTTCCGCGAGGCTCGGTCTGCCCGCATGGTGCGGCAAGGTTCCGAAGCGGCGGTGGTTCAGGCCGAGGTGCGCGGGACCTCTGGGCTTCGGCGTCTGCGGTGGTCCTGGGCCCGCAGCGGTGGACGGCGTCTCCAGCTGGACGGTCGGGCGCCCGGTGACCTGAGCGAGTGGTTCTCGGTGCTGCGTGCGGTGCTGTTCAGCCCCGAGCTGGGAACCATCGTTCGAGGCGAGCCAGCCGCTCGCAGGCGCTTCCTGGACCGAGCGGCCTTTACCGCCGAGCCCGGTCATCTCGCGGTCGTTCGTGACTATCGACGGGCCCTGCAGCAGAAGGGCGCCCTGCTTCGCTCGGGCTCTGCTGACAGCGTGCTCCTGGACACCTTCGATGCGCGCCTCGTGGCCCTGGGTGCTCACCTGGTGGCGCGTCGTCGCGCCATCGTGGAGCAACTCCAGGGGCCCTTCCAGCAGATGTACGCGGCCTTGCTCCATCGCACCGACCCCGAGGATGTGAGCCTACGGTTGCTCGGTTTCGGTTCAGGGGAGGACGCCGTGGAGGACCGCTTGGCCGATGCCCTGGCGCGGAGCCGACCAGACGAGCTCCGTCGGCGTCAGGTCCTGGTCGGCCCCCACAGAGACGACCTCGCCATCGAGCTGGACGGGCGAAGGGCCCGCAACTTCGCCTCTCAAGGGCAGGCGCGCTCTCTGGTGCTGGCCCTGAAGCTCGCCGAGCTGAGTGCCGCCAGAGCCCGTGGGACGCGTCCGCTGTTCCTCCTCGATGACCTCACCGGTGAGCTCGACCGAGGGCGTATGGAGCGACTCATCGCCCTCTTGAGCGCCCTCGACAGCCAGGTCTGGATCACGACGACCGACCCGGCCTGGCTCGGACCCCTCCCGTCCGGCGGCACCCGCACCTTTCGAATCGACGCGGGCAAGGCCGAGGAGACGCGACCACCATCTCCACGGGACGGGTGACGTAGCGGCCGGTCGAGGTTACGTCAGCGGCGGTGGCGTTCTGCCCGTGGCCATCGGGCTTACAGCCCGCTGCTCTGGGGCCGGACGCTCGGCGAGACGCTGGCTCTCAGCCACCCGCACTGGCCCCCGGGCGAGCCGGGTCGCCACCCTCCCCAGACCCTCGTGTCCACCCGAGTCGATTCCCGTGATGAGGCCCGATGTCTGCTGAAGTTCCACAGGGTACGCCCAGCGCTGCCGCCCCCGCTGGCACCTACGACGCCTCGAGCATCACGGTGCTGGAGGGTCTGGAGGCGGTGCGCAAGCGGCCCGCCATGTACATTGGCTCGACCGGTCCGCAAGGCCTCCACCACCTCGTCTACGAGGTCGTCGACAACTCCATCGACGAGGCCTTGGCCGGCTTCTGCACTGGCATCCAGGTCACCATCTACGAAGATGATTCCATCGCCATCGAGGACGACGGCCGTGGCATCCCGGTGGACATGCATCCCACCGAAGGTCGCTCGGCTGCCGAGGTGGCGCTGACCACGCTTCACGCAGGTGGCAAGTTCAACAAGGGCTCCTACCAGGTGTCCGGCGGACTCCACGGCGTGGGTGTTTCCTGTGTGAACGCGCTCAGCGAGTGGCTCCAGCTCGACGTCTGGCGTGATGGCCGGCACTGGCGTCAGCGGTACACGCGGGGCGATCCCCAGACCCCGCTCGAGGACATTGGTCCATCCGAGAAGCGCGGTACACGGGTTCGCTTCCTGGCAGATGACGAGATCTTCCAGGAGACCACGTCGTTCACCATGGATGTTCTCTGCCGGCGGCTCCAGGAGCTGGCCTTCCTCAACCCGGGGATCCGCATCGTCATCCACGATCGCCGGGACGACCGGATCGAGGAGTACGAGTACGAAGGCGGCATCAAGAGCTTCGTCGAGTTCCTCAACGAGTCGAAGAGCTCGCTGCATCCGAGCCCGATCTACATCGAGGGTACCCGTGAGGGCATCCACGCCGAGCTCGCCCTGCAGTGGACCAGTTCTTACGCTGAGGCATCGCATAGCTTCGCCAACAACATCAACACCCATGAGGGTGGCACCCACGTCTCGGGCTTCAAGGCGGCGCTCACCCGCACGGTGAACAACTACGCATCCCGCAACAACCTGCTGAAGTCGGCGAAGCGCGAGTCGCTCGGTGGCGATGACATCCGCGAGGGCCTCACCCTGGTGCTCTCGGTGAAGATCCCCGAGCCCCAGTTCGAGGGTCAGACCAAGACCAAGCTCGGTAATTCCGAGGTCAAGGGACTGGTCGAGGCCATCGTGGGCGAACAGCTCGGCTACTTCCTCGACGAGAACCCTGCGGTGGCCAAGTCGGTCATCGGCAAGGCTGTCGATGCTGCGCGCGCCCGCGATGCTGCCCGCAAGGCCCGCGAGCTCGCTCGCCGCAAGAGCGCTCTCGAGGGTGGAGATCTGCCAGGCAAGCTGGCCGACTGTCAGGAGCGCGACCCCGAGCAGTGCGAGCTCTACCTGGTCGAGGGCGACTCCGCAGGAGGCTCCGCGAAGCAGGGTCGTGACCGCAAGTACCAGGCCATCCTGCCGCTGCGCGGCAAGATCCTCAACGTCGAGAAGGCCCGCTACGACCGCATGCTCGGCAACGAGGAGATCCGCACGATCATCTCGGCGCTCGGCACTGGTATCGGCCCCGACTTCGACACCGAGCGGCTGCGCTACCACCGCATCATCATCATGACCGATGCCGACGTGGACGGGTCTCACATCCGTACGCTGCTGCTGACCTTCTTCTACCGACAGATGCAGCCGCTGGTGGAGTCCGGTCACCTCTACATTGCCCAGCCTCCGCTCTACAAGATCAAGCGCGGCAAGACCCAGCGCTATCTCAAGGACGATCAGGCGCTGGAGAGCTTCCTCCTCGAGCAGGCCACGCGGTCAGCTGTCATCAGCACCGCGGGAGACCATCGCCTCGAAGGTGAGGCGCTCCAGGAGACGCTGGGTGCCGTGCGCCGCTACGTCGAGCGTATCGATCGCCTCGCTCGTCGCTCGGTCCCCGACGTCCTCGACTGCTGGCTCGGTGTCGGCGGTCACCAGTGCGATCAGTCCGACCGCGCCGCACTCGAGGCCAAGGCCATCGAGCTGGTGGAACGGCTCGAGCTCGTGGCACCGAGTCTGCACGTCACGGGCACCTGGGTGGATGAGGACGAGAACGACGGCCTCAGCCTCCGTGTGGGCACGCTCCGCAACGGCGAAGAGCGCTTCACGGTGCTGGGCGACAGCAGCGAGACCCTGCGCCGCCTGGCTGAAGAACTCCAGGTCGCCCTTCCGCTGCCGGTCAGCCTGAGCGGCGGCCTCCCGCTGTGGAGCTGGAGGGTCATGTGGCAGACCCTGCTGCAGGCTGCGCGCAAGGGCTACGAGATCCAGCGCTACAAGGGCTTGGGCGAGATGAACCCGGTTCCGCTCCGGGAGACCACCATGGCTCCTGAATCCCGAACCCTGCTCCAGGTGAAGGTCGAGAACCTCAACCAGGCCGACCACATCTTCAGTGTGCTCATGGGCGATGCGGTGGACCCGCGGCGTGCCTTCATCCAGACCAATGCGTTGAACGTCCGGAACCTGGACGTCTGAGGTGGAGCGGGTCTCCGAGCGGGGCAGCCGCATCGCGGGCCTCGGCCGCAGCGTGCCCGAGCGGGTCGTGTCCAATGCTGAGCTCTCCCGGCTCATGGACACCAGCGATGAGTGGATCCGCCAGCGAACCGGCATCGAGGAGCGGCGCTGGGTGGATGGTGATGTGGGCGCGAGCGAGCTCGCCGAGCCCGCGGCCCGCGAAGCGCTGGCTCAGGCCGGCATCGAGGCCCGCGAGCTCGACCTCATCATCTTCGCGACACTCTCCCCAGACATCCACTTCCCGGGCAGCTCGTGTCTGCTCCAGAAGCGGCTCGACTGTGCGCCGGTGGCCACCCTCGACATCCGCAACCAGTGCACGGGCTTCGTCTACGGGCTGTCCATCGCCGACCAGTTCGTCCGGACCGGAGCCATGGATCGAGTCCTGGTGGTGGGGGCTGAGGTGCACTCCACCGGTCTCGACATGTCCACCCGAGGCCGCGACGTGACGGTGTTGTTTGGCGACGGCGCAGGTGCGGCGGTGGTCGAGTCCACAGATGGCACCAGCCGTCTGCTCGATCACCAGCTCGGTGCCGACGGAAACAACTACGACATCCTGATGGTCGAGGCCCCGGCCAGTGGCAAGAACCCCCGTCTGAGCGAGGAGATGCTCGCTGCCGGAGCCCAGTACCCCCGCATGCGGGGCCGGGCCGTCTTCAAGCATGCCG
The DNA here is from genome assembly GCA_016845285.1 of Deltaproteobacteria bacterium. Classification (GTDB taxonomy): domain Bacteria; phylum Myxococcota_A; class UBA796; order UBA796; family UBA2385; genus BH17. Next base: position 7,271 of record JAERSX010000011.1, read on the forward strand.
TCGTCAAGCTCGTGGAGTTGGTCTCGGGGCTCCTGGCCCGACACGGTCTCGGCGTCGACGACGTCTCCTTGTTGGTTCCCCACCAGGCCAACCTGCGCATAAACCAGGCGGTCGCCACTCGTCTCGGCTTGCCGGATCACAAGGTGGTGCACAACATCCAGCGGTATGGCAACACCACAGCCGCTTCCATCCCCATCGCGCTGCACGAAGCGGCCCGTGCTGGTCGCATCCAGCCTGGAGACCTCGTGATCCTCGCGGCATTTGGTGCTGGCCTGACCTGGGCTGCCACGCTCATCCGGTGGGAGCCGTGTCCAACCCGCCACCCAGCCCCCCTCCAAAGCGCCTCGCTCACCTCCCCCGCTGCCG
>JAERSX010000012.1 GCA_016845285.1 Deltaproteobacteria bacterium
TCGTAGAGGGTTCCCACGAAGAGGTCGTCGTAGCCATCGCCGTCGACGTCTCCGCCCGCCACCGAGTACCCCAGGTTCATGCCGGAGTCGTCGCCACCCACGATGGTGTCGAGGTCGGCGGTGCTCAGGGTGCCACTCGACGAGGTCGAGCCCAGGAGCACGAAGGCGCCGCCGCCGTTGGTGGTCGCCCCGTCCCACCCGTAGGCGCCGAAGCCGAGGTCCTGGAGGCCGTCCCCATCGAGATCGCCCACACCGCTGACGTCACGGCCCAGGTAGTCCTGGGTGTTGTCCCCGACCACGGAGCGCACCGCCTCGTCGGGAGTCGCCCCGCTGAGCCCGCTGACCGAGCCCCGGTACAGGTAGAGCCCCCCCGCCTTCGAGTCCGGTGTGTCGGCGTAGTAGGCGCCCACGGCGAGATCGTCGTAGCCGTCGGCGTCGAGGTCGGTGGCAGCCAGGCTGTAGCCGAAGCGACCATCGCCCAGTGCGGTGCCTCCGCGCACGGTGTGGTCCGCGCTGCTGGCCAACGGGTCGGTGGTCCAGCGGGTCCCATCCCCATCGAAGATGTACACCGCACCCGCCCCGTCGACCAGGGCGGCAGCCACCCCGTAGGCCCCAAGGACGAGGTCGATGTACCCATCCCCGTTCAGGTCGCCGGAGCCCAGCCCGTCACGCCCGCCGAGCTGGTCGCCTTCTTCAGCTCCGGAGAAGGTCAGCAGCCCATCCGCAGCGTGCTCCGAGCCCAGGCTCGGCGAGCCGAAGAGCAGGTAGACGGCGCCGGCATCTTCCCCAGCGCCAACTGCGGCGAGCAGGAGGTCGTCGAACCCGTCCTGGTCGTGGTCCCCGACACCATGGACGGCCGCGCCCAGCTCATCGCTCGAGGCGGCACCGGACACCAGGACGTCCGCCGCCGTCGACATCTCGATGGTTCCCGACCAGGCGCTCGTGCCTCCATAGAGCACATAGGCCTCGCCCGCCTTGGAGCTGTCGTCGGGATCTGCGCCCGCGGCACCGATGACCACGTCCTCGAAGCCGTCGGCGTCGAGGTCTCCTGCGCTGGCTATCGACTGTCCGAGGGCGTCGAAGCTGGTGCCCCCGGCAAAGATGGCCGCGTCTCCCAGTGACTGTTCGGGATCGCCGCTGACCACGCCGTAGACGATGTACACCTCGCCCGAGGAGCTCCCGCCTTCATCGGCCGAGGGCGCTCCCACGAGCAGCTCGTCGAGCCCGTCACCGTTGAGATCGACGGCCGCCACCGCGCTGCCCGCTCCGTCGCCGGTGGTGATGCCACGGAGGTGCAGGTCGGCGTCTTCGAGGCCGCTGAGCTCGCCCACGATGGCGCAGGGCCCCGCACCACCATCACAGTCGTTGTCGATCCCGTCGTTGCAGACCTCGTCGACTCCCGGGTTTACGAAGACGTCGTCGTCATCGCAGTCATCGTCGGTCGCCGACCAGCCCGCAGTGGGTGCACAGGCAGCCTCGGCAGCGCTGCCCTCGGCACCGTAGCCATCACCGTCATCGTCGACGAAGACGTCGATCTGGGTGGCGGTCTCGAGGTCGTCGTCGGCATCATCGATCGCACCATCACAGTCGTTGTCCCGGGCGTCACAGACCTCGGTGGCGTCGGGGTTGATGCGGGAGTCGGTGTCGTCGCAGTCGAGGGCCTCGCGCAACCAGCTCTCTCCGTCGTCGGGGGCCTCGCAGCCCGTGTAGCTGCGGGCCTCGGCGCCGTAGCCGTCCTCGTCGAAGTCGCCGTACCAGATGGTCTCGGGGCTCAGGCTGTCGTCGGTGTCGTCGCAGTCGCCCGCAAGGGTCGTGTCGCCACTGCAGGCGAGCACGGTCTCGCTGCCGTCCACCCCGTAGCCATCGCCGTCTTCGTCGGTGTACCAGTCGCTGCCCGTGCCAGGCTCCCAGCTGTCGTCGGCCTCGTCGACCAGACCGTCGCAGTCGTTGTCGACCGCCTCGCCATCGTCGCAGACCTCCAGCGCCCCGGGATGCACGGTGGCGTCGAGATCGTCGCAGTCGGTGGCCGCCTCGCTGTAGCCGGTGGGCACCACACAGGCCTCGACGACCACGAGCTCGCCAGCCGCGCCGTCACCATCGGCGTCGCCGTACCAGGTGGGGGGAAGGCCAATTGCGGCGTCGAGATCGTCGCAGTCGATGCTGGAGTCGAGGCCGTCGCCGTCGGCGTCTCCGCCGTCCTTGTCGCCGCAGGCGGCGGCGAGGAGCGCGAGGCCGAGCAGAACGGACAGGTGGTTCGACATGGGCCCTCCGGCCGACGTTCTATCCCGGGAAGGCCCACTCTCCCTGTTGGCGGCCTGCCACCCCGTCCATCGTCTGGACGACCCGTGTCCACGCGGTGGACGGGAAGGCCACCCTCCAACGCCGTCGGTGTCGGCACGAGGCCCCAGGCGGGCCTCACTGGCCCCTCGAGCCCCTCAGCAGAGACCGGCACGGGCCTTGCGTTGAAGCGGGTCCACCCCTGGAGGTCCTGTGTCTCTGTCCGCCGTCCACCACGCCCTGCGCGAGCCCGAGAGCTTCGCCGTCGCCTGGGCCGCCGACCCGCCCGCCGAGCCCGGCTTTCTCGGCCTGGCACCTCGAGATCTACCCGTGTTCGTCGGCCTCCTCGCCACAGCCTCGGCAGGGGTGGGCG
>JAERSX010000013.1 GCA_016845285.1 Deltaproteobacteria bacterium
CCCTACGGCGGCGTGGGCGACGACTGGCGCGATCGGATGCGCGGGCGCGTGGATGCCCTGTGCAACGTGGCGGGCGTGGTCGACTTCAACCCGCCTCTCGACCACAGCCTCGAGGTCAATGCCTTCGGCATGCAGAACCTCGTGTCGCTGGCCGAGGACCTCGGTCCCGTCGCGTTCCTGCACACCTCCACCTGCTACGTGGCCGGCGATCGCACCGGGCAGGTGGACGAGCTCGACCCCCGGACCCATCCCTTCCCCCGAGTGGAGGAGCTGGGTGCCCAGGACTGGGACCCGGAGCGCGAGATCGCCGAGTGCGTCGACCTCGTGGAGTCGGTCCGCCACCGGTCCAACGACGCCTTCCGCCAGACCCACTTCCTGGACAAGGCCCGCAAGCAGCTGCTCGCCCGCCAGGAGCCGGCCCGCGGTCGGGCCTTGGCCGAAGAGCTGGCCAAGGTGAAGCGCAAGTACGTCGAGCACCAGCTCGTCGAGGCCGGCACCGAGCGGGCCCAGTACTGGGGCTGGCACAACATCTACACCTACACCAAGTCGTTGGGCGAACAGATCCTGGCGACCTCGGGTCTGACCTTCACCATCGGGCGTCCGGCGGTCATCGAGAGCGCTGTGGAGTACCCCGAGGTGGGCTGGAACGAGGGCATCAACACATCGGCGCCCTTGATCTACATGGCGCTCAAGATGCCGGCTCGGTACGCAGCCTCCGAAGATGCCGTCCTGGACATCATTCCCGTCGACCACGTGGCCGCCGGGATGACCCTGAGCCTCGCTGAGCTCCTGGAGGGCACCCACCAGGTGGTCTACCAGTACGGCAGCTCCGACACGTCGCCCTGCCCCGTGCCTCGGCTCATCGAGCTCGTCAGCCTGTACAAGCGCAAGTCGATCCGGGAGAAGGGCGGCAACCCGCTGCTCACCTTCGTGAACCAGCGCATGGAGGCCAAGGGCATGGAGGTGCCCGACTACGATGCGCGGGGACCCAAGGTCCGGGCGAAGCAGCTCCGCGGGGTCTCCGGCTTCCTCAAGCGCCTGGGCGGGCCCTTGAAGCCACTGACGAAGCCCGCAGCCAAGCAGATCGACACCCTCGCGGGTGGCTTCGAGATGCAGGGCAAGCTGGCCGATGTCTTCCTGCCCTTCATCGCCACCCACAGCTACCGGTTCAGCTGCGCCCACACCCGCGCTGCCTACGACCGCCTCGGCGCCGACGAGAAGGCCCTGGTGCCTTGGGAGCCCGAGACCATCGACTGGCGCCACTACATGATCGAGGTCCACTGCCCCGGACTCGATCGCCGCGTGGTGCCGCTCATCGAGGCCAGGCTCGAGCGGGAGACCCGTCCGCTCAAGCAGCACGACGACCTGGTGGCCTTCATCGACGAGCTGGCTGAGCGCCACAGGCTGGCGCCGGCGCTCCTGCGCACCCACGAAGATGGGTTCAGCCGCGTGAGCTTCCAGGAGCTGCGTGGCCGCAGCATGGCCGTGGCGGTCCGACTGGCGGCGGCCGGGGTGAGCAAGGGCGATCGCGTCGTGATCTCCGGAGCCAATCACCCCGACTGGGCCATCGCCTGGTTCGGCATCGTTCGTCTGGGGGCCGTGGCCGTGCCCCTCGACCCCGCCCTGGACGCAGCTGCTGCCGCGCTCATCGCCGAGCAGAGCGGGGCCGTGTGTGCCGCGCTCGACACCAAGGCACGCGAGGCCTTCGGCGGCGTCATCGGCGTCGAGGAACACGATCTCCACGAGCTGAGCGGCCTCGGCGCGGTCGGCACCCTGCCAGCGGTGTCCATCGAGCCAGACGACCTGGCGGCCCTGCTCTACACCAGCGGGACCACCGGCGCGCCCAAGGGCGTGATGCTGTCCCACGGCAACTTCACCTCGATGATCGCCAGCCTGGGCAAGACCTTCCCCCTGCGGGACTCGGACCGGGTGCTGAGCGTGCTGCCGCTCCACCACGCCTTCGAGTTCAGCTGCGGCTTGCTCCTGCCGCTCAGCATGGGCGCACGCATCGTCTACCTCGACCGCATCGATGCCGAGCGCTTGTCCACCGGCCTGCGCGAGGGACAGATCACCTGCATGGTGGGCGTGCCCGCGCTGTGGCAGCTCCTCGAGCGCCGCATCCGCAGTCAGGTGGGTGAGCGCGGCAAGGTCTTCCAGCTCGCCTTCGATCTGGCCCTCGACCTCAACCGAAAGGCCGGGCGCACCGTGGGTCTCGACTTCGGGCCGCTCTTCTTCGGCCAGGTCCACGACCGCCTGGGCGGCCGGGTGCGCATGCTCATCAGCGGCGGCGCGGCCCTGCCCAAGGACACCCACAGCCTCTTCCAGGGTCTGGGGCTGCACATGGCCGAGGGCTACGGTCTCACCGAGGCTGCCCCCGTGCTCACGGCTGCCCGTCCGCAGGTCGGCGCCCGCATCGGACACGTCGGCAAGCCCGTGCCAGGTGTCGAGGTCCAGGTGCGGCAGCCCGACGATCAGGGAGTGGGTGAGGTCTGGGCCCGTGGCCCCAACGTCATGAAGGGCTACTTCGGACGGCCCGAGGAGACCGCCGAGGTGCTCGACGGCGAGGGCTGGCTGCGCACGGGCGATGTCGGCCGCCTCGATCACCGCGGACGTCTGGTGCTCTCAGGACGCGAGAAGGACGTGGTGGTCAACGCCTCGGGCGAGAACATCTACCTCGACGATGTCGAGGCCAAGCTGGCCCGCATCTCCCACATCGAAGAGTTCGCGCTGGTGGGCTTGCCCGACGGTCGCGGTGGCGAGCGACTCGGCATGCTGGCTGTCGTGGCCGATGGGCCCAGCAACGGCAAGGCCGTGCCGCTGACCACCCGCAAGGCGCGCGCCCGAGCCGCTCTGAAGCAGGCCATCGGTGAGCTGCCGAGCTTCCAGCGACCCGTCGTGGTCCACCTGGTGGAAGCGCCGCTCCCGCGCACGGCCACCCGCAAGGTCCAGCGCAACGAGGTGCGTGCCGTCCTCGAGCGCATCGCGGCGGCCGCACCGGTGCGCCGGGTGCAGGGCGAGGGCGTGGCCATCCCCGTTGGGCGGGCGGTCGCGGCGGTCGCCGGCGTCGAGGCCGATCGCATCGGGCTGGACACGAGCCTGCCCGGCGACCTCGGCTTCGACTCGCTGATGTGGGTGGAGCTGGCCAGTGCCCTCGACGAGCTCGCCGAGGGGCGCATCGACGCCGACGAGCTGAGTGGCTGCGAGACGGTGGCCGATGTGGTCGCCTTGGTGGGCAGACGACCCGACGTCGGTGTGCCGGAGTTCGAGGAGATCCCTCAACCCTTCCGCTTCCCGACCCCGCTGGTGCCCATGCTGCGCGGCGCGCTGACCGCCGCACAGGAGACCTTCAACGGTCGCATCCTCCAGCCACGTGTCACCGGCCGGGCCCACATTCCGTCCAACAGACGGTGCCTGGTGATCTCCAACCACACGAGTCACCTCGACATGGGCCTCGTGAAGCTGGGGCTGGGCGACTACGGCAAGTCGCTGAGCGCGCTGGCGGCGCAGGACTACTTCTTCGAGGGCAACGACCTCAAGGTGGCCTACTTCGACCAGCTCACCAACGTGAAGCCGCTCGATCGGCGTCGCGGCTTCCGCCGGTCCATGGAGCAGGCCAAGGACATCTTCGACGCAGGCCACATCGCGTTGATCTTCCCCGAGGGCACCCGCTCGACGGACGGCACCCTCCAAGAGTTCAAGCCCCTGGTGGGCTGGCTGGCCCTCGACGCCGAGGTCGACATCCTGCCGGTGTACCTGGAGGGCACGCATGAGGCCCTGCCCAAGGGCGCGGCCCTTCCCCGGCGGCGTCGGGTGGGCATCCACATCGGGCCGCCGCTCCGTCTCGCGGACATGCTCCGTGTGACCAAGGGGCTGAAGCGGAGCAAGGCCTCCCGCATCGTCACCGACTACGCCTGGCAGGCCGTTGCTGCCTTGCGCGACGGGAGCTCATTCGACCTCTCTCGAGTCGAAGATCGCGCCGTGCCGGCGCCCAAGCCCAAGTCGGTCGAGGAGATCATCGAGGGTGTGATGGAGGTGCTGCCCGGCCTCTTCGACGCCGAGCGCATCGACAAGCCCATCAGCTGGTACTTCTCGCTGGGTGGCCCCCGGTGGACGGTGACGGTCGACAAGCAGGGCTGCAAGGTGAAGAAGGGACGACCTTCGGGCTCGGCTGACTGCGTCATCAAGACCACCCCCGAGATGGTCCGGCGCATGGTCAACGACAAGTACGTGCCCACCCCCGCCGAGTTCATGAACGGCGACATCAAGACCAGCGACATCCCCTTGCTGATCGAATTCGCTCGGGTCTTCGACCTGGGTGAGGTGGCGTTCTGATGAGCACCGAATCCCGCCCACGCGTCCTCGTCACCGGTGCCACCGGCTTCCTGGGGCCCCACGTGCTCAGCGCCTTGGCGGGCACCCATGCGGCCGTGGCCTTGTGCCGGCGCGACCCTGGCGATGCCCTTGGCCCGGACGTCGAGGTGCGCCTGGGCAGCCTCGAAGATGCTGACAGCCTGGCTGCTGCCGTCGAGGGCTGCACCGCCGTGATCCATGCCGCAGGCAGCGTCTCCCACGAGGCCCGCGACGCCCAGCAGATGTGGGACGTGCACGTGCGCGGCACCGAGCGCATCGTCGCTGCCGCGCGCGACGCCGGGGTGCGACGCTTCGTGCACCTGAGCTCCTCGGGCACGGTCTGGGTCAGCCGGCGCGTGGGCCGCGTCGGCACCGAGGAGACGGCCGACGTCACCCAGCTCATCAGCCGCTGGCCCTACTACCGGTCGAAGGCCATCGGCGAGGAGGCCGCGCTCGCGAGCCACGAGGCCGGTTCCTTCGAGGTCATCTGCCTCAACCCCTCCCTGCTGTTGGGCCCGGGCGACCGCCCCGGGGGCACGAGCATGGCCACGGTGGGTCAGTTCCTGGACCACGGGCTCCCCCTTGTCCCGGGCGGCACCATCGCCTTCGTGGACGTGAGGGATGTGGCCGACGGGGTGGTGCGGTCGCTGCACCGTGGACGCGGTGGAGAGCGGTACCTCCTCAACGCGGCCAATTGGTCCTGGCTCAGCTTCTACGAGCGCGTCGCGCGCGTGGCGGATGCGAAGCCCCCCACAGGCGTGCTGCCAGCCCGGCCCACGCGGCGGGTGCTCCGATGGTTGCCCGGTCTCGGCCGCGAAGAGGGCCTCGGCCTCGGCAGCCGCATCAGCCGGGAGGAGCTGGAGCTGGCCAGCCACCACTGGGGCGTGGACGCTCAGAAGGCGCGAGACGAGCTCGGCTGGAGAGCGCGAGATCCTCTCGAGACCTTGGCTGACACGGTCCGCGATCTGAGCGAACCCCGCTGGACCGGCTGGGTCAGCCCGCCGCAGCTGGGAGAGACGCCCTAGAGCGTCACTTCGCCGCTCAGCACCCGCAGCGTGTGGCGCAGGGCCATGCATCGGTGGATGGTGTCGCGGTCGTTGCTGAGCTCGGCGGCGCGGAAGGCCGACTCCGCTTGGGCGTGGGCCTCTGGGAGCTGGTCGGTCTGGACCAGGGCCTGGCAGAGCAGGGCGCGGGCCAGGGCCTCCAGGCGGTGAGCACCCGCTGCCTTGGACTCGGTGATGATGCCCATGAGCAGCGCCATTCCCTCGGTCCAGCTGCCGCGTTCGAGGACCTCGACGGCGGCCTCGAAGCGGGCGGTCAGGGCAGCAGAGTCCGACGACATCAGGCTCCTCGAGGTGTCAGCCCGACCTAACCCGATGTGTTGGTTGAGCCGGCCGGTGGCGCGTGTGGGCCTCGCGGTCCTAGTCCGCGCCGATCTCGGCAGAGGTGATCACTGCGTTGCCCTCGTCGTCGAGCTCGGCGGGCAGGTCCAGAGCGATCTGCCCCGCAGCGACGGCATCGGACAGGTCTACACCCACGAGGCGGCCCTCGAAGGCGTAGTCGAAGCCTGAGAGCTGGGTGGGGGGCGAGTAGTTGTTGGCATGGCCCGAGGCCCAGCCGGCATCCGTGTCGTAGCCGACCTCGAGGCGGCGCACGTAGGCGCCGCGATCCTCTTCGTCGTCGACGTGGAAGTCCCAGCGAAGGGCTGACCAGCCCACGAAGGCTTGGTCGAGTCCGAGGGGGCGATCTGCCACATCCGGGTCGGGCTGCTCCAGGAACTCGCCGTCGTCGCTCTTGTACTCGTAGGCCAGGCTGTGGGCGACGTCCTCGGTCTCGATGCCGGCGGTGGTCGCCACCACGAGCACATGCACACGCACGGGCACCTGGGCCTGCTCGCGGACCTCGTCCACACAGACGCGGACGTCCTCGAGGGAGTTGCCGGCTGCGACGGCCACGCTCAGCTCCACCTGGGCGGTGTCGCCGTCGAGGGCCACATCGCTGATCTCCACCGCGAGGGTGCGGAGGTGCCAGCCCAGGGCGGGGTCGTAGCAGGAGTCGCCGCCGCTCAACGGATAGTCGGTGTCGAGAGACCATCCCTGGAGCACCGCGGTCAGCTCGGCGCCGGCCGGAACCTCACCGTCGAAGGCCACCGAGAGGGTCTCGGTCACCCCTGCTGCGTCGGCCACGATCTCGTGGCTGCCCTCGCCGAAGACGGCCTCGCTCGTGGTCACCTGCGCCCAGTCGAGGGTGACGGCGGCGGTGTCGGGGAAGGGGAACTCGTCGCAGAGATCGGGATCGCAGTCGTCGGGGAGGCCGGGGTACACGTTCGTGGTGGACGTGCCTCCGATGACGCCCAGCGAGGCTCCGGAGCCCTCGGCGACCAGGGTCAGGTGGCTCACCCGGTGGTTGAAGTACTCCCACTCATAGGACAGGCCCTGCATCCAGGTGCCTGTCGAGGTGGGGCCGGAGCCGGTGTCGTCTGCCTTGTCCTTGCAGGCCAGCAAGCTGAGCACGCTCAGCAGGGCCAGGTCCCTGGCGCCCCTCAACCCAGGTTCTCCACCACGGTGCGCACCGTGTCGCCGGCGCTGCCGAAGCACATGCGGCTGTTGTCGTTGAAGAACAGGGGATTGGGTACACCTGCGTAGCCGGTGCCGAGGCTGCGCTTGAAGATGACCACGGTGCCGGCCTTCCAGGCCTCGAGGACGGGCATGCCGTAGATGGGGCTGCTCTCGTCGGTCTGGGCGTCGGGGTTGACGATGTCGTTGGCGCCGATGACCAGCACCACGTCGGTGCGGGGCAGGTCGTCGTTGATCTCGTCCATCTCGAGGACGATGTCGTACGGCACGCCGGCCTCGGCCAGGAGCACGTTCATGTGGCCCGGCAGTCGCCCAGCGACGGGGTGGATGGCGTAGCGGACGTCGATGTTCCGGTCGCGGAGCATCTTGGTCATGTCGTTGACGAGGTGCTGAGCTCGGGCCACGGCCATACCGTAGCCAGGGATGATGACCACCCGCTTGGCGTCTTCGAGAAGCTCGGCGACGCCCTCTGGTGCGAGCTCCTCGACCTCGCCTATCTCGGACGGGTCCTTCTGGACGGTGGGCTTGCTGTCGCCGGTGCCGAAGCCGCCGAAGACCACGTTCCAGATGGACCGGTTCATGGCCTCGCACATGATGTAGCTGAGGATGGCGCCCGACGAGCCCACCAGCGCGCCCGTGACGATGAGCAGGTCGTTGCTGAGCATGAAGCCCGCAGCGGCCGCAGCCCAGCCCGAGTAGCTGTTGAGCAGGCTGACGACGACGGGCATGTCGGCGCCGCCGATGGCCATGACGAGGTGGATGCCCAGGAGGCCAGTCAGCACCGTCATGATGCCGAGCATTCCGGTGCTCGCGGTGATCGGGCCCCACATGGCCGGCTCTGCGAGGGCCGGGTCGGACATCATGAGGAAGGGCACGAAGAGCCCGAGGCTCGTCGTGGTGACCAACAGGTTCAGCAGATGCCGACCGGGCAGGAGGAGCGGCTTGCCGGACAGAGAGCCGCGGAGCTTGCCCCAGGCGATGACCGAGCCCGTGAAGGTGATGGAGCCGATGGCCACACCGAGCCAGATCTCCACCAGGTGGACCGTGCGCGCGGCGCCCTCGTAGTTGTGGGCGTCGCCCAGGAAGCTGGAGATGCCCACGAGGACCGCAGCGAGGCCGACGAAGCTGTGGAGCAAGGCCACCAGCTGAGGCATGGCGGTCATGGCCACACGGCCGGCGAGGAGCGCGCCGATGGCTCCGCCGATCACCAGCGGGCCGAGGACCATGCCCCAGGCTGCGCCGTTCCAGGCCGTGACGCCCGCGATGAAGCAGGTGGCCAGTACGGCGATGACCATCCCGGCGATGCCGGCCAGGTTGCCCTTCCGGGCGCTCTCCTGGTTGGCCAGGCCGCCGAGGCTCTGGATGAAGAGGATTGCGGCGCCGAGGTAGGCGACGGTTGCGAGTCCGGTGCCCATCTCAGTGCCCCCGCTTCTTCTTGCGAGCCGGTGCGCCCGGATCTCGGCGGAACATGGCGAGCATGCGCTGCGTCACCAAGAAGCCCCCGAAGATGTTGATGCTTGCGACGAGGATGGCGATGGCACCGAGGATGCCGGCCATGTTGGCCTCGCCTTTGCCCGCCTGTAGCAGGCCGCCCACGATGATGATCCCGCTGATGGCGTTGGTGACGCTCATGAGCGGGGTGTGGAGCGCGGCGGTGACGTTCCAGACCACCTGCCAGCCGATGAAGCAGGCCAACACGAAGACCGTGAAGTGCTGGATGAACTCTGTGGGCGCCCACATGCCGATGGTCGCGAAGACGATGGCGAGGCCGAGGCCCAGGATGGCGCCGGTGCGGCTCTTGGGCTCCACCGCCGCGTCCACCTGGGGGGCCGGGGG
>JAERSX010000014.1 GCA_016845285.1 Deltaproteobacteria bacterium
GCTGAAGGTCGGTGGCCTCGTCGGCTTGCAGCTCCAGGTACACGGGACCCGGCTCCACCTCGAGCTCCAGGGCCAGGCGGCTCCCCTCGGCAGCGTCGAGGTCCGCGCCTTCCCCTGCGTCGGCACGCACGGACAGCTCGCCCGTGGCACCCCACGCCCAGATCCGCAGCGTGCCGGCCTGCTCCGCCTCGAGGACGAACCAGTCGACGTCGTCCTCGCTCAGCTCGACCCGATCGGCGATCCCGTAGGGGATGGCCAGCGCGTCCTCGCGGGTGTCGTTGGGCTCGGTGTCGAGGGACTCCAGATCGTTCGGGGACTCCGGGCCGTCGTCGTCCACGAAGCCGCTGTCTTCGCCGCCGCTGTCTTGGGGCCCGTCGTCGACGTCATCCTTCGGGCCGCTCTGGGGGTCGCCACAGCGGCACGCAAACAGCAGAAGAAGGAGCATTCTCATGAGCGCATCCCTAAGGCGCGACGAGCCGAGTTGGGACGGCGTGACCCGGAGTTGGGTGTGGGCACAGGGGTGGTAGGGTGCCCGCTTCGGCGACGAATGGAGGAACGATGCGCGTGATGGCCGTGGCCCTGACCCTGTGGATCGCAGGCTGTTCCGAGGCACCCGACGAGGGACCGAAGGACGAGGCGGACACCGACACCGACACCGACGCCGACACCGACGCCGACACCGACGCCGACACCGACGCCGACACCGACACCGACACCGACACCGACACCGATGTCGACGTGTGCAGCGCGGACTTCACCCTCACCATGTCCGACGGCAGCACCAGCACCCTGGACTTCTGCCAGGACTTCGCCATGGACGCGACCTTCGAGTTCGACCCCGACCAGCCTCCGGAGATCCGCGACCCCACCCTGGTCTTCCACGCCATCAACGAGGGCAACTTCGAGTGCTCCGTGACGGTGCGGGAGCCCTCCGCCTGCGGCGACGGCTACTACCTGATGGACGGCTCCTCGGGCAGCGTCAGCCTCACCACCTTCGACTGCACCGATGTCGCCGACCCCTACGAGGGGATCCTCACCTCCACCGGCGGCTACGTCCGCATCGACACCTTCGACGCCGGCGACACCGCCGGAGACCTGTCGGACACCCCGCTCGTCACGACCATGGCCGGCTACATCTCGGTCCAGACCGACGAGGGCGTGTCGCTGACCGGCGACTTCTCGCTGGTCCAGGAGCTCATCGCCTCCGACGCCGAGGACGCTGACTGCGTCGTCTCCGACGGCGACGCCGACGGCGACGGCGCCCTGGCCCTGGTCTTCGACGGCGACGACTGCGACGACGACGACGCGAGCTCCACGCTGCAGGGAGACGACCAGGACTGCGACGGCGCCGAGACCGACGACGACTGTGACGACGACGATCCCGAGTCCGCCATCGTGGCCGACGACGTCGACTGCGACGGCGTGTGGGACTGGGACTCGGTCAGCTCCGGCGCCAACCAGAGCTGCGCCATCGACTCCCAGGGCTCCATCAAGTGCTGGGGCTTCGACAACTCGGGTCAGGTCTCCGACACGCCCACGGCGTCTGGCTACCTGCAGGTGAGCGCCGGGCTCTACCACAACTGCAGCCTGGACGCGGCGGGTGCGGTGGACTGCTGGGGCAAGGACACCGAGAACGCCCTGCTCCACACCCCGACCGACAGCGGCTACGCCTCGCTGAGCGTGGGGGCCTACGCGGCCTGCACCCTCGACCCGGCGGGCGCCGTCCACTGCTGGGGCCGGGACATCGACGGGGAGCCGGAGGACGACGGCTACACCATGCTCAGCGGCGGCGAGCGGCACTGGTGTGCCCTCGACAGCAGCGGCACCCTCAGCGTGTGGGGCGGCGAGAGCTCCGACTCCCTCATCATCACCGACGTCCCCAGCGACACCTACCAGAGCGTCAGCTGCGACTCCGGGGGCCACGGCTGCGCCCTGAGCACGGCCGGCGAGATCGACTGCTGGGGCAACGACGGCAACGGCCAGGTCAGCGGCGTCGACGACCTGGACAGCACCAACGGCTTCACCGCCGTGGGGGTCGGCTCCATGCACAGCTGTGCCATCCACAGCACCCGCGGCATCGAGTGCTGGGGCTACACCCGCGACACCCCGCCCACCGGGACCGGCTTCACCGCCCTGGGCCTGGGCTCGAACCACAGCTGCGCCATCGACGAGTACGCCACCATCCACTGCTGGGGCGATGACGACCAGGGACAGGTCTCCGACGCGCCCTGAGTGAGGGATGGCTTGGCTCGAGGCGGCGCGGGGGGGCCTGGCTCAAGCCGGCGTCCAGAGCTCCCCGAGCAGCTGAGCGAGCTGCTGGACGACGTAGGGCTTCTCGATCGCTGCGATGGGATTGCTCACACCGAGCTCGTGGAGGTCCGCGAGATCTCGCCCGGAAGCGAGCAGGATGGGCACCTCCGCATTCAGCGCCGAGACCCCACGCGCGAACTGAAAGCCAGACATCTGCGGCATCGAGATGTCGGACATGACCACATCGAAGCCCTGAGGGGCGCTTCGAAAGTGCGCGAGAGCGGCCAGCGGCTCACTGAAGACGGCCACCTCCACATCGAGGCGGCGGAGCAGCCGGGGGATCACGCGACACAGGGCCTGTTCATCGTCGAGGAAGAGCAGCCGCAGCCCTGCGAGGGAGGTCTCCTCAGCGGCGGGCTGCTGACCCTCTCCAACGGCCACAGGCCCTGGAGCGGCCTGCTGCATGGCAGGCAGAAACACCGAGACGTGGCACCCCTCTCCAGGTCGCGCGCCGAGCAAAGAGGCACCGCCATGCTCAGCGGCGATGCCGTGCACCTCGGCGAGCCCCAGCCCCGTGCCGTCGTCGACGCTCTTCGTGGTGAAGAACGGATGGAAGGCCTGCTCAGCGGTCTCCTGGTCCATTCCTGGCCCGTCGTCGATGACGTGGACGCACAGATACCGTCCGGCCGGCAGCTCGAGGCCCGGGTCTCCCCGCGAGAGCTCGACGGCTTCGATGCGGATCTCCACCCGCCCCACCTCGGTGCCGATGGCCTGACAGGCGTTGGTGACGAGGTTGACCAGGACCTGGTGTATCTGTGACGAGTTGAGCTCGACCAGCGGAAGCCCCTCCTCCGCCGAGAGGCTCAGCTCGATGGTCGGTGGATAGGCGAGGCGGACCAGCTTCATGGCCTCTCGTGCGATGGGCTCCACCGCCATGGGCGCGCGCCCTGGCGGCGCCTTGCGGCTGAAGGCCAGGATCCGCCTGACCATCTCCTTGCCTCGCAGGGAGATCGCAAAGAGCTCGTCGACGTGTGTCTGCAGCTCCCCTTCCGAGCTGACGAGGGACTGGACCACCTCGAGGTTGCCCATCATCGCTGCGAGGATGTTGTTGAAGTAGTGCGCCACGCCCCCCGCGAGGGTCCCCAGCTCCTTGAGTCGCTGGGACTGCTTGACCTGCTGGGCGAGCCGCTCCTTGTCTTGAGCGGCCTTGATCTGGCTCTGGAGCCCGCGAAGGAGGAGCACGCTGTGGTGGGTGCCGTCGAGCTGAAACAGGTTGCTGCGAAGCTCGACGGGAATCCACGCGCCACCACGGGTTCGGAGTTCGTGCGAGGGATGGGTCCCCCAGTGGGCCGCGTCCTCCTGCTGCCACGGACGAAGGAGCTCATCGACGGGTCGACCGACCAGCTCTTCGAGGGGCCAGTCCAGGGTGGTGGAGCAGGCGAGGTTCGCGAGGACGATCTCGCGGTGCGCGTTCAAGATCACGATGGGGTCGGGCGCGTGCTCGAAGACCGACGAGAAGCGGGAGCGCTCGGCCCGGACCTGCGCCTCGGCACGCCGGAGCACGTCGACATCGCGGACGAAGCCGATGTACTGAGTGCGCCCGCGCGTGACGTGCTCGATGATGGCGAGCTCCGCGAGGAAGCGACTCCCGTCGGCACGCAGGGCGGGAAGCTCGAGTCGCTTGCCGAAGATCCGGCTCTGCCATCCACGCTGCTGGCGGGCCATGCCCTGCACGAAGCGCTTGCGCAGCTCGGGAGGGACGATGATCTCGGCCATCTGGCGCCCCAGGGCCTCGCTTCGCGGGTAGCCGAAGAGGGCCTCCGCGGCCGGGTTGAAATCGATGATGCTCCCCTCGCCATCGATGATCAGGATGGCATCGAGGGAGACCTCGAGCAGGGCACCTCGCGCCTCCTCTGCCTCGGCGACGAGCTGATCGGTCTGGTCGAAGAACGACGCGATCACCCGCCCCTCGCCCTGCCGCTGGTTGAGGAGGCGGAGCTCCCAGCGGAAGGGCCGCTCTCCTCGCTCGGTGAGGAGCAGGCCGCTTCCCTGGACCTCGGTCGTCCCCTTCAGCGTCTCTCGCCAGTCGGTGTTCCTCAGCTCGGGGGGGAGCAGCTCGACCAGGCTCTCGAGCTTCGGGTTGAGGGCGCTGAGGTCGCCGAAGCGGGGGTTGCCGCTGAAGAGCGTGCCATCGAGCCCGTAGAGCCCGAGGGTCAGGCTGTGGTTCGAGGCCAGGGAGAGGAGCGCCTCGGCGGGCGGCTCGGCCCGCGCCTCGATGAGCAGGCAGTCGCGTCCATCGCACAGCGTGAAGCAGTGGTGGCTCTGGTAGTAGCGCTGCAGCGTCCCCTGCGGGCTGAGGGTCACCCACACCGCGGGCGACTTTCCCTCCTTGACCTGCTCGAGGTAGTCGTTGAGCAGGCTGTAGACCGCGTCCGACTGGCTCGAGGCGATGTCGCGCAGCTGCGCCTCTCGGACGCTCTCGGCACGCCAGATCTCCAGACCGCCAGGGTTGGCCCAGAGGAACTGACAGCGCTCGGCGTCGAAGAGCCAGACCGGCGTGTCGACGTAGCGCAGCGCGCTGAGCCGCATCTCGATGTCGGCCAGGACGCGAGCATCCGCTTCGTCGTCCGGGTGGTAGCGCCGCGCATGGCGCCACGCCGCGGCACGATCACCGAGGAGCGGGTTTACCGAGTGGGCGGACAAGGACGCGCCTCACGAACACGGCTCAGCCAGCCCTGCAGCGTGGCAGATCCTTCCAGTGCATCGGACGGCATCCCGTCGAGGGAGCCATCGGTGAGCTTCGAGAGCAGGTGGTAGGCCTTGAGATCTGCTGCCGACAGCGCCGAGCCGACCAGCCAGCCCGAGCCCGTGCCGTCGAGCTGCTTCTCGAGGTGCCCGTAGAGCTCCGGCATCCACCGCTCGGCGAGGGCGGCGCGCTGGTGGAGCCGGACCTTCGGGTCGCTCTCGCGGATGGTCACGCTCAGGCGCATGGCGTAGTCCTCGATCATGTCGAGGAGGGACTCCACCTGGAGCGCCTCGAGCTCATCACGGGGGGTGAGGCCAGCCTTGCGCGCAGCCCAGCGCAGGATGGTGTTGTTCTGTCCGATCCGAGCCCCGCTCTCCAGCTCCAAGACGGGCAGGAGATCGAAGGGGAACGCCCCCGTGCTCCGGGCGTTCCTGAACTCAGCCACGGAGAGGCGGACATCCTCGAAGGCCACCCCTCCCAACCACAAACAGTCACGGATGGCAGCCCCCCGACCTGCCCATGGGAAGTAGATGAGTCTGAGCACCAGCTGGTCCCTCACTCCTGATGCACAACACACTCTCGCGTGTCGTGGTTCGTACATTCGCCCCCGCCGCCGAAGGCCAATGACATGCTACCAGCCCATCGGGCCACGCAGGCCGCGACTGTAGCCAAAGCAGTGATTCACTGGCCACATCCAGCCACCAGACGCCCTCACGCCAGTCGCTGCCCGGCACGGCGCCGACCTCGAGCTGCCCACACCGGGCGCTTCGGCGCATAATCTCCGAATGCTCGTCCCCTCCCCTCTCCGCCCGGGCGTCTCGCGGCCGGCCGCCGCCATGGGC
>JAERSX010000015.1 GCA_016845285.1 Deltaproteobacteria bacterium
CCATGGAACGCGCGGCCGTGGTGGCGAGCGGTGGGCGGCGGAGAGCCAACGTCTTCATGCGCCCCTTTGCCGGCGAGGAGACGCGGTCCCGGAATGCTGAGGTCATCCGCCAGATCGAGGACCTCGCGCGGCTGACAGAGGCGGAGAGGAAGGCGGGCTGGAGCGTGGCGACCGTTGCACAGGTGGGCTCGGTGGGTGGCGCCCGCCTGCTCTCGTCCGAGCTGTGCCGCAAGGTGGGGGCCAACATGTTGGCCTTCCGGAGCGAGAGGCTTCAGCCGGGCATCAACGCCGACGGGAATGCTCCCGACGTCTACCAGGAGCGCCAGGACATGGACCTGCCTGCAGGGTTGGCCCAGATGGTCGGTCGCGCGAGCACCAACGCCATGTGTCACTGGTCGGGCCTCGATCGTCAGCGTGCAGGGGGGCTGCTGTTGCTCGAGCGCGTGGATGTGCTCACCGACGACGGAAAGCGACGGGTGCGTGCTCTCCGCGAGGAGCTCGGGGCCATCACCGAAGACGTGGTCAAGGGCCTGCCACTCTGGGCAGATCTCCCCACGGGGCGTCAGCTGAGCAAGAGCGCGAAGCGGGCCCGACGTGCATTCGCCCTCGCAGGCCAACGCATCTACATCGGCGGCTTCGATCGAAAGGATGCCGCAACCGCCGGCCTCGAGGAGGCCCAGGCCATTCGCTGCGTGGGGGCCGCTGCGGCCAGGGCTGCGCTGACCGTCGAGCTCACCGGCGTCACCGAAGTGCCCGATGGCTGTGACATGCTCGCGGGAATCTGCATGATGGCGGGCCCGGTCAACCAGAACGACATCGGAAAGCAGTTCTATGGCTACGAGGATCTGCTGAAGCCGGCCTTCCCAGACAAGGATCCGACCTCGCTGCTCGTGATCACCATGAAGGCCAAGACGGTGGCAGACCCCATCGGCAACGAGCAACAGCTCCTCGACGCCAGCCGCAAGGGTGCCCTGGTGGACCTGCGCCCCGGGCCCCACGAGGTGGCTGATCTGATGGTGGAGGGCGAGCGCCGACCGTTCCGCCAGGCCGGTGAGGAACACAACCACGAGCGGGCCTTCGGAGACCTCGACAATTTCGTCTGCGACCCACAGGGCCGCGAAATCCCCGGCAACCGTGGCGTGCGGTGGACCGCCGAGCGCAGTCTGCCGTGGGCCTGACGCTCAGCCGCTGGCACACGAGCAGCTACGAGACCGATGCCGACATCGTCGAGGAGACCGAGCTGCTCGGTCGAATTGCAGACGTCTTGCCGCCCGAGAGGGATGCCGAGGTGGTGGTGGTCACCAGTGGCCGGCGGGTCGACTCGGCGCTGTTGGATCGCGCGCCATCGGCGCGATGGGTCCTGACGACGACCTCGGGGAGCGATCACCTCGATCTGCCCGAGCTGAGGTCCAGAGGCGTCGGGGCGGCTCGCCTGCCAGAAGCCCGACGAGATGCGGTGGTCGAGACGTCGCTGTGGTTGATGCTGGAGGGCCTGCGGCGGGGAGCCACGCTTCGGGCGCGGGCAGCCTCCGGTGTGTGGGCGAGGCCAGAGCTCCCGCACCTGGACATGCGCATGCTCCATGGACACCGCATCGGCGTCGTGGGCCTCGGTGTCATCGGGCGACGTATGGCGGAGGTGCTGGCGTTCCTGGGGGCGGACGTCTGGGGCTCCGACCCACGAGGGGTTCCGGACGGTGTGCGCGAGGCGGACCCAGCCGACATGGTGGCGCGGTGCGCAGCCGTGAGCCTCCACTGCGCCTTGACGCCATCGAGTCGAGGCTTGGTGGGTGCCCCGCTCCTCGCCCGTGCACATCCGGGCTTGGTGCTGGTCAACACCGCTCGCGGCGCCTTGGTCGATGTCGGCAGCGCCGTGGCGGCCCTTCGGGACGGTCGACTCGCTGCCCTTGGGCTCGATGTCTTCGCCACCGAGCCGTACCCCCACCTGGCTCGAGACGCTGCGGTCCCGGGCCTGACTCTCCTCCCTCATGCTGCCGGCTTCCATGTGGGCCTCAACCGCTCGGTGCGGGAGGGACTTCACCGGGCGGTGGCGGCGATCTCCTCGGGCGAGGAGCCTCCCCACATCCTGTGAGAAGACGCTGGAGGCTACGTCAGCAGCCGATCGAGCGCCTCGACGAAGCCATGCCCTCCAGGCTGCTGGGTGATCCATGCCGGGTGGTGCTTCATTCGCGGAAGGAATTCCGCCACGTTGGCCACTCCGATGCCCAAGGGGAAGTAGCGGAACATCGGCTCGTCGTTGGCGCTGTCGCCGAAGTAGGCCCACCGCGCTGGATCGGGCTCGCCGCCCCAGCGTGCGGCGTGCAGCCGCCGGAAGCCCTCGAGCTTGTCGAAGCTGCCGAACCAGCCGTTGACATGGATGCTCGACACCTTGGCGGTGGCCCCCGCGGCGTCGAAGCAGGCCACGATGGCGTCGATGGCCGAGTCGGGGAGGGGGGGGACGTCCTCGCAGAAGTCGACGGCCAGGTCGAGGGCCCGGTAGCCCTGATCGCTGGCCAGGGCGCAGCCCGGAACCGCAGCGAGGATCTCTGTGGCGAGGGCATCGAGCCGGACGCGATTGGCCGCCCGCGTGGCCGGGTCCTGGACGAAGCCCCGCTGGAGCCTGCCGTCCGCCATCCAGAACCAGAGGCCGCCGTTCTCGCCCACACAGCCGTCCACCGGCCACATGCGGGCGATGTGGTCCACCCATCCTGCCGGGCGACCCGTCACCGGGACCACCTTGAGCCCGGCGGCCCGGGCC
>JAERSX010000016.1 GCA_016845285.1 Deltaproteobacteria bacterium
CATCCGTGCGCGGCTGGCACTGGCTGCGGCCGAGGCCCTCGGTGTGGAGCGGGAGGCGGCCCTCGGCTGGGCCGCGGCGGTCGAGCTCCTTCACAACGCAACGTTGCTCCACGACGACGTGCAGGACGGGGATCGGACCCGGCGAGGACGGCCCACGGCGTGGGTTCGTCACGGCGTCCCTCAGGCCATCAACGCGGGCGACCTGATGTTGATGTTGCCGTTCCTGGCTGTGGGCCGTGCGCAGACCGACGACGACATCCGCTGGCATCTCTGCGCAGCCCTGGCGCGGCGCGCGACGGACACCGTGCGCGGCCAAGCCGAAGAGCTCGAGCTCCTCGAGCGCGGCCGTCTGGACCAGGAGAGCTTCGATCGGGCCGTGGCCGGCAAGACGGGAGCGCTCATCGCCCTCGCCGTGGAAGGCGCTGCGCTCCTCGCGGGGCGGTCGCCCGACGAAGCCCGGAGCCTCGGTGATTGCTTCATGCCTCTTGGCACGCTCTTCCAGCTCCAGGACGACGTGGTCGACCTCTTCGGTGACAAGGGCCGTGGTCGAGCCGGCTCCGATCTGGAGGAGGGGAAGGTCAGCGCACTGGTCGTGGCCCACGTGGCGCTGCATCCCCGCGATCGGGCCTGGCTCGTCTCCGTCCTGCGGGCGTCCCGTGAGGAGACCACGCCAGCCATGGTCGCCCACACCATCGAGCGCTTTGCCATCGGCGGCGCGCTGCGACGTGTGCTCGACCGTATCGAAGCGCTCGACGAGCAGACCGCCATCGACCCGGTCCTCGGTCGGGAGCCCGCCTTGCGCACCCTCGCCCGCGACCTCGCCCGCCTCGCCACCCTCCCCATTCGCAACGTGCGGGCCTGACCCGCTCCCGAGAGGTTTCTCATGTCCACCAACCACGCAGTCGTCGTCGGCGCAGGCCTCGGCGGCCTCGCCGCAGCCATCCGCCTCCGCCACATGGGCTGGCGCGTCACCGTGCTGGAAGCTGGGGATCAGCCGGGCGGTCGCGCGCGCGTCTTCGAACGCGACGGCTACAGCTTCGACGCCGGGCCCACGGTGGTCACGGCGCCCTACCTCTTCGATGAGCTCTTCGAGTCGGTGGGTCGGGATCGCCGCGACTACTACGACCTCGTTCCTGTCGATCCCTTCTACCGGGTGGACTTCGGCGACGGTGAGACCTTCGACTACGTCGGCGACGAGGACCGGATCATCGCGCAGATAGCCAAGATGTCGCCCGGCGACGTCGAGGGCTACCGCAAGCTGGCTGCCCACGCCGAGCGCATCTTCTCCGTTGGCTACGAGCAGCTCGCCGACACGCCCTTCACCCGCCTGAGCGACATGCTCCGGGTGCTTCCGGACATGCTGAAGCTCGAGAGCTACCGCTCGGTCTACGGTCTGGCGTCCAAGTACCTCGAGGACGAGCGGCTGCGACAGGTGTTCAGCTTCCAGCCCTTGCTGGTGGGCGGCAACCCCTTCGACACCACCTCCATCTACATGCTCATCCACTGGCTGGAGCGGAAGTGGGGCGTGCACTACGCCCTGGGTGGCACCACCAGCATCGTCCGCGGCATGGTCCGACTCCTCGAAGAGCTCGGCGTGGACGTCGTGCTCGATGCACCGGTGGAGGAGATCGACACCCGCGCTGGTGTGGTCAAGGGGGTCCGGACCGAGGCGGGCGTGTACTACGCGGCCGACATGGTGGTCAGCAATGCCGACCCCAGCATGGTGTACAGCCGCATGCTGCCCAGGGTGAAGCGTCGGACCCGCACCGACGGGCACATCCGACGCATGAAGCAGTCCATGAGCCTCTTCGTGGCGTACTTCGGTACCGACCGGACCTACGAGGACATCGCCCACCACACCATCGTGCTGGGCCCCCGCTACAAGGGCCTGCTCCACGACATCTTCAATCGCAAGGTGCTCGCGGACGACTTCTCGCTCTATCTGCACGCGCCCACGCGCTCCGATCCGAGCGTGGCACCTCCAGGGCACGAGAGCTTCTACGTGCTCAGTCCCGTGCCCAACCAGCAGAGCGGCATCGACTGGGAGCAGATGGCGCCCGAGTATCTCGACCGCATCCTCGATCACCTCGACGGGCGTGTCCTGCCCGGTCTCAGAGACAGTCTCACCACCAGCTTCTCGGTGGACCCTCGGTACTTCGAGCACGAGCTGCGGTCCCACTCCGGTGCCGCCTTCGGTCCGCAGCCGGTGCTGCAGCAGTCGGCCTGGTTCCGGTACCACAACGTGAGCGAGGAGGTGGGGGGGCTGTTCTTCGTGGGGGCGGGTACCCACCCGGGCGCCGGCATGCCGGGCACGCTGTGTAGCGCGAAGGTGCTCGAGCGGGTCGCGCCACGGCCTGCGGTGGCGCAGCCCATCCCCGGACTTCCTCTCCGCCGGGCCGGGTGAGTCATGTCCACCTTGGCCATCGCCCGACACACCACACAGCTGAGCGCGACCGAGGGCCGCGAGATGCTCGCTCGCCACGGCCGCTCCTTCTGGCTGGCGAGCTTCTTCTTGGCGTCCGATCAGCGAGACGACGCCGCCCTCGTCTACGCCTTCTGCCGCCAGGTCGACGACCTCGCCGACGAGGCCTCCGACCCCATTCGTGCCGCGCACGGCCTCGAGGAGGTGCGTGAGGAGCTGCGCCGGGACTGGCCGGCACGCGCATGGGTGGCGTCGCTGCTCGAGGTGTCTGTGCGGCGTCGAATGTCGGTGGAGCCGGCGCTGGCCCTGGTGGACGGGGTGGCATCCGACCTGGACACCGTGCGTGTCCGGGACGACCGAGAGCTGCTCAGGTACTGCTACCGGGTAGCCGGCGCGGTGGGGCTGCTCATGTGTGACGTCATCGGCGTCGACGACCCCGCCGCCCATCCCCATGCCGTCGATCTCGGCCTGGGAATGCAGCTGACCAACATCTGCCGGGATGTGCTGGAAGACGCACGGATGGGTCGTAGCTACCTCCCGGCTGCCCGCCTGGAAGCCGCAGGGACGAGCGCCGACGCCCTGGTCGCGTCGACGGCTTCTCCTGACGCCGTGCGTCGTGTGGTCGTCGATCTCCTCGACCTGGCGGAGCGGTACTACGCCAGTGCGGAGGCGGGCATGCACCACATCCCTTGGCGCGCCCGCATCGCGATCCGGGTGGCCGGGCGGGTCTACCGCCGCATCGGACGCCGTCTCCTGGCGGTCCAAGGCGGGGATGCGCTCCGCGGTCGGGTGGTGGTGCCTGCGTGGGAGAAGGCGCTCGTGGTTCTCGGCGCCCTGTGGTCCCACGCTGCAGATGCCCTGGCGCGAGCGCTGCCGGGTCAGTCAAAGGCCCCCATCCACGACCCCATCTTGCACGTCCATCTCGACGGCCTCGCTGGCACTCACGTCGAGGCCCAGGAGCTTCCATGAGCTTTCGCATCAAGACCGTCGCTGAGCTGACGGGCATTCCCCGCAACACCCTGGTTGCCTGGGAACGTCGCTATGGCGTGATCCAGCCCCGTCGGACCGACAACCGCTACCGGCTGTACTCCGAGGACGACGTGGCCACCCTCATCGAGCTGAAGACCTTGGTGGGTCATGGTCACCCCATCAGCGAGGCCATCGAGCTGCTTCAGCGGGCCGACCGCTCGGCCGCTCCGGCCATGGCGACGGGACGACCAGCGGACGGCCTCCAGGCGGTGGCCTCGGAGCTGCAGGAAAACCTGATGGGCTTCGATCGAGGCTCGGCGGATCGGGTTCGGGCTCGCCTGGCGACCGTGCCCTTTCGACGCCTCATGCGCGAGGTCTTCACCCCGCTGGTCACTGCGGTCGGCCAGGGCTGGACCCGTGGTGAGGTCACCATGGCCCAAGAGCACTTCGCCACCGCGTGGGTGCGAGACCAGCTGGTGTCGCTGTTGCTCCAGGTCGAGTGTGGCCCCCGTGTCGGTCGGCTCGTGGCCTGTGCCACTCCACCTGGAGAGCGCCACGAGCTCGGTCTGCTCGGGCTTGCCGTGGAGCTGGCGCTGTCGGGTTGGCGGGTGTCCTACCTCGGGCCAGATCTGCCCCTCGACGCCATCGCTGGCTACGCGGGCAGCGAGCGGCCCGCGCTGATCTGCCTGTCGGTGGTTCAGGCCCGCGACGCAAGCTGGGTCTCGGAGTTGGTGGGCACCCTCCGGCCAGCCTTGCCCCCAGAGACCCACCTGGCTGTGGGGGGCCCGGGTGTACCCGACAGCATCGATCTGTCCATCCCAGGGGTGTGGTGCAGCCGTCATCTGGGCGAGTTCAGTCCCGCGGCGTTCGCAACCAGCGTGTCCCACGGAGTGCCGCCGTGGACCCCTGAACCAGCGGACTGAGGGTCTCACGGGCCGCCTGGGGCGCTGAGGAGGGGAGGGGTTAGCCAAGCGGATGGCCTCACCCCGCCTCTACGCCGACCTCGCCTCTTGGTGGCCCCTCGTCAGCAAGCCCGACGAGTATGCCGAAGAGGCGGCGCTGGTGCGGACCCTCCTCGAGCGCGGCCTGTCGCCCTCGGTGGGACCGCGTCGCCTCCTCGAGATGGGCTGCGGTGGCGGCAACCTCGCCGGTCACCTCGCCGGGGCCTTCGAGCTGACCCTGGTCGACCTGTCCGCCGACATGGTGGAGGTGGCTGCAGCTCGGGTGCCCTCGGCCCGCTGCCTCCAGGGTGACATGACCTCGGTGCGCCTCGGTGAGACCTTCGATGTGGTCCTGATTCACGATGCCATCGGCTACCTCCTCACCGAGGAGCAGCTGGCTGCGTGCTTCGAGACGGTGGCCGCCCACCTCGCGCCCGGAGGCCGCGCCTTCTTCCAGCCCGACCACATCGTCGAGACCTTCGCGCCGGGCACCTTCGTCGACGCTGGCGATGCTCCGGATGGGCGCTCCCTCCGCTTCATGGAGTGGACCTGGGACCCCGATCCCAGCGACCAGACCTACCAGATGGACTTCGCCTTCCTGATGCGCACGCCAGGCGAGGGGATGCGCTGTGTGCACGACACCCACACCCTGGGCCTCTTCAGCGAGGCATGCTGGCGTCGTCACCTCGAGGCGGCGGGCTTCCAGGTTCACCTGGAGCCGCTGCACCGGCCTGAAGGCGGCGCGGCAGGCGTGGCCTGGATCTGCACCCGGCGCTGAGCCTCGATCCCATCAGCGGCTGAGCAACTCACCGATCTCGTGGACGTGCGGGTCATCGAAGCCCAGCTCGGTCAGCGCGGTCGCCAGTCGGAGCACGTACTCGGTGTTGGGACCGCTGGGCCCCCGGG
>JAERSX010000017.1 GCA_016845285.1 Deltaproteobacteria bacterium
GGCCTGGACACCGGGGTGATCGGGGGGCAGCAGGCCCACCCAGGCCGCCGTGAGCAGGCCAGCGCTGCTGCCGTCCGGAGCGCGATCAGGATGCGCGGTCCAGGGTGGCTCGCCCAACAGGGTGCGCAGGGCCTCGCGCTGGGCACCACCGGCGAGGGCCCAGCTCGCGTGATCGTCCTCCACTTCTCGCAAGACCGAGGCGCTGTCGAGGAGACCCACAGCCCTCCAGATCGCGGTCCAAGCCAGCGCACCATCGGGGCCGAAGAGGGGCCGGCCACCAGGCTCTGCAGGATCGCGGGCCAAGCGATCGAGGAGGCGGCGCCACGGCGCGCGATGATCGTGGAGCCAGCCACGCTCGCCCGTCCACCGGACGAACTCGGCTGCGGCCCAGGCGAGCACGGCACCGTCCTCGGCTTCCCCTCGGGGAACCCGCCCATCTCGGCCCACGCGACCGAGCCAGCTGGACAGCCGGTCGCCAGCACGGCGAACGAAGCCGAGACGGGCCAGGGCCACGGCTCCCAGGCAAGCCGGGAGGTTGCCTGGGACGGGCTCCAACAGGAGCCGGTCCAGACACGACGCGAGGAGCGTGCCGTGGTCGGCGAGCTGGAAGGTGGCGCCCGCCGCGAGCAACCCCGCACGGTCGGCTCGGGCGCCCGACCACAGGCTACGCCCACTCGTGCGGGCGAGGGACTGTGGTGCCGACTGCGGCGGCGAGAAGATGGCGAGTCGCGACCAGTGCTGACCCGGCGTGAGCTTGGTCCGACTGACCTCGGCCGCCGCGCACTGCCCAGCCGGACAGCGCACGTCGACCTTGCCCGGACGGTTGGTGGCGGGGACCCCACGCTCGAGGGCATGCCACGGGTCCAGGGAGGCGCGGGTGCCGGTGTAGACGGCATCGCCCGTGCGGGCCAGCGCAAGGAAGGGCTGGTCATCCACGCGCCAGAGACCCGCGGTGTCGCGGGTGAGGTGGAAGATGGGCGCGCAGCCCTCCCTCCCAGCCGGCCGGATGGCAAAGGCCAGCCCCACATCCACCGGCTCGTCCGAGTCCATCTCCAGGCAGGCCTCGATGGCAAAGGCCACCCGACCATCGAGGACGATGGGCCAGTGGTGCAGCTCGAGGCGAAGCCCGTCACGCTCACACACGGTCCGCAGCCCGGGATCGGAGCGGCTCTGGCTGACGACGAAGCCGTGGGAGCCGGACTCATCGGGTCGTCGCCCCACGGGCCAGAAGACGCCGTCCCGGCCGAACCAGACCGCCACCGACGGCCCATCGTCGACAGCACACCAGCCCCAGGGGTCGACGTGAGAGACCGGCGTGCGTTCGGGCAGGCCCATGCGGATGCGCTCGCGCCCGGCGAGCACGGGGTGCATGCCCACCACCGGTAAGAAGGCCGGATCGTCGGGGTCGAGCTGCCGCATCATGGGATGCGGCCAGGGCACCCGATCCTGGCTACCCAGGACGCGCGCGGTGAGCGCCGACCGGCTGAGACTCACGGGATCGCCAGCCAGGATCTCGCCCGCTGGGCGCTGCCCGAGCCAGGCCGTCAGCGCGCGGGCACAAGACGCGGCCTCCTCGACGGTGCCACCGCCGAGGCGTCGACCGAGCCGCCGAATGCGTCCACCAGCCACTCAGACGCCGCGCCAGCGCCGGCTGCGCGACACCTCTTCTTGGTAGGCCAGGACCTCGGATGTCGTGCGGTCTGCCGCCCAGCCCAACAGCGTGGCCATGAGCTCAGCGACCCGCTCCACGGCGCCGAGCCCCTGATCGCGGTCGCGGAAGAACATCTGGGTGCGACGGATGAGCACATCGCGTGCTGTCTGGGCAAGCTCACACTTCACCGCGAAGGCCACCTGGGCCATGATCTCGGGACGCTCGGGCGTGAGCTTGACCGCCAGCGCCTGGTCGGCGGCGGCGAGCTCGGCCACATCCACACCGCGCATGCCGTAGGTGTTGGCCAGCAGCGCCGATGTCTCGTCGCTCAAGCGACCGGCGCCGGCCACCTTCACCTTGGCGGCCACCGCGGCGTGATCGTCGTCTTCGGGCCAGCCGACAGCGCCTGGGAGCGCCTCGTGGGCGGTCTGCGAGGGGCGCAGCACATCCGGTGCCTTGCCCATGAGCCGGAGCAGATCGAGGGCCCGGTCCACCACCTCGCCGCCCATGCGTCGGTAGGTGGTCAGCTTGCCGCCAGCGATGGTGATGAGGCCATCGGGATCGACGAAGATCTCGTGCTCCCGCGACACGCTGCTCTCGTCGCCCGAGCCTTCGGCGCTGATGAGTGGCCGCACCCCAGCCCAGGTGCTGATCACATCGTCACGCACGAGGTGGGTGTCGGGGAAGTAGTGATTGGTCGCATCGAGGAGATAGTCGACGTCCTCGGAGGTCGCGGCGACCTGCGCCGGGTCGTCCACGAAGTCCGTGTCGGTGGTGCCGATGTAGGTTCGATCGCCCCACGGGATGGCGAAGAGCACCCGCCCGTCCTTGGGGTGGAAGCAGACGACGGCGTGCTGCACACCGAGGCGCTCGGCATCGACCACCACGTGGATGCCCTTGGTGGGGCGAAGACGGGGGGCACCACCCGAGCCCATGGCGCGGGTGCGATCGGTCCAGGGCCCGGTCGCATTGATGACGGCGTGGGCGTTCACGGAGCGCTCTTCGCCAGAGAGCATGTCGCGGACCCGGGCGCCACACACCTTGCCGCCCGCATCGCGCAGCAGGCCCGCCACCTTGCTGTAGGTGAGCACGGTCGCCCCGTGGTTGACGGCATCCAGCGCCGTCTCCAGGGTGAGGCGGGCGTCGTCGGTGGCGCAGTCGTAGTAGAGCGGCGCCCCCTTGAGCTCGGTCTGGCGCAGGGCGGGCACCTCAGCGGCGACCTCCTTGCGCCCGAGGTTGCGGTGGATGCGTGGCGAGCGGAAGAGCGAGAGCCCGTCATAGACCCACATGCCCACATTGACGGTGAAGACACCGCGTCGCGACGACTTGTAGACCGGGAAGAGGAAGCCCAGTGGGTTGACGAGATGGGGCGCGATGTCCATGAGCACACGCCGCTCGCTGACCGCCTCGAAGACCAGGGAGAACTCACCCTGCTCCAGGTAGCGGAGGCCGCCATGCACGAGCTTGCTGGACCGGCTGCTGGTGCCAGAGGCGAGATCGCTCATCTCCACCAGGCAGACCCGCAGGCCGCGCCGAGCCGCATCGCGTGCGGTGCCCGCACCGGTGATGCCACCGCCGATGATCAGCAGGTCGAAGGTTTCGTCCAGGGAGGCCAGCATGTGTTCGCGAGCAGTCATGCGAGGCGTCTATCCAGGGAGACCGGTGGGCGGCCCGGGCGCGCGAGAAGTCGACGCGTACCTGGACGCACAGGTGGTGGGACCGCCCATCGGCGCTCCCCCTTCCACGTTAGGCGCCGCACATGAAATCGCCCGCCCTGGACCTGCTCGCCCTCTCCCTCGAAGACCTCGACAGCGGCGGCACGCTGGCGGTCCTCGACCTCGATCACGGCCGCGCCAACGAGATGGGCAGCACCGCCCTGCGCGACTGGGAAGCCCTGGTGGAC
>JAERSX010000018.1 GCA_016845285.1 Deltaproteobacteria bacterium
CGCCACCAGAGCGCCGGCCCGAGCAGACCGATCAGCGCCAGAAATACCGCGTAGTAGGGACTGGCGCCGGCCACGAGCAAGACGGAGCCTCCGACGCGCAACCAGTCGCGAGCGCGCGGGGAGTCGAGGCGCACCGCACGCAGGGCCTCGTCCATGGCGAGGGCCACCAGGCCCAGAGCGAGCACCTCCAGGACGAAGTCATGGAGGTTTCGAAGAATGTAGGGGCTGAGCTGCACCAGCAGGCCTGCCGTGAGCGCGCCCGCGCGATCGGCCCCCAGCCGCAGAGCCAGACGGGCGGGGCCCACCCCGGCCAACCAGAGCCACACGAGGGTGAGCAGGGTGAGAGCGAGGCTCGGGCCCAGAACCATTCCCAACGGCAGCTCGATGAGCTGGACCAGGGGGTCTACCGGCCAGAAGGGGCGCCCTTCCGGGTGCGCGAGCAGGTCTCCCCACCCTGGGGCGGCGTGGCCCTCAAGCCAGCGCTCCACCTGCGAGGTCACGAAGAGCCGTCCCCAGACCTCGCTGAGCTCGGTGCCAGGGACGTGGCCTGGGCGGAGCGCGTGACGGAGGATCCAGATCGGCGCGAGGGCCAGAAGTGCGCCAGAACCGAGCCGGACGAGGCGTGGACTCAAGGATGGATCCGTGTCGCTGGCGCACCGGAGGCGAGGTCGGCGAGGTTCTCGGGGGAGGTGATCACCGCCTCGCGACCACCTCCCGCGAGAAAGGCCAGGGCTGCCTCCACCTTGGGCCCCATGGAGCCGGCAGGAAACTCGCCACGCGCCAGGTGGGTGGCCATCTCGGCAGCATCGACCTCGCCGAGGGCCCTGGCTGCTGGGGTGCCGAAGCCGACCATCACCTGGGGCACTGCGGTGAGCACGATCATGGTGTGAGCGCCGAGTGTGTTGGCCAGGCATGCCGTGGCTCGGTCCTTGTCCACGACGGCCTCCACGCCCACCAGCGCCCCGCCTGCCTCGATGACGGGTACCCCACCGCCGCCACATGCGATGACGATGGCTCCTGCCTTCAGCAGCGGTGCGATCAGAGGCGCTTCCACGACGCGCAGGGGGTGTGGAGAGGCCACCACTCGACGCCAGCCTCGGATGCCGTCTCGACGAACCTGCCAGCCCAGCTCCGCAGCACGCTGCCGGGCTTCACCTTGGCTGTAGAAGCGTCCGATGAACTTCGTGGGCCTCTGGAAGGCAGGGTCCTCTCTGTCGACGATCACCTGCGTGAGCAGCGTCACTGCGGGCCGCTTCGGGGTGCCGAGGGCGGCCTGGAGGAGCCAGCCAATCTCTCCTTGTGTGGCAGCCACCGCTGCGTCGATGGGCTCAGGCGGCACCTGGTCCTTGGCCAGATCGCTGCGGAGAAGCTGCCAACCCACTTGCGGGCCGTTGCCATGGGTCAGGACCAAGGGACCGTGGTCGGCCAGGCCTCGCAGGGCAGGTGCGAGCTCGCGAACCCGGGTTGCCTGCTGCTGGAAGCCGCCTCGGTCGCCGGGCCGAATGAGCGCGTTTCCACCCAGGGCGACGACGATAGGGACCAGTGGAGCGGCCGTCATGGCGAATGGACCTCAGAAGTCCGGCACGTTACGCCGCCGTAATTGACTGTGATCGGCTTCGGCCGCCCCCCTGAATCGAGCCGTACCTGCGGCTGCGAACAAAGAAGCCGGATGTTTGGCGAAGCGCCTCTGATAATGGTTGAAGACCGGGAATCCCTGGTCAAGACCATCGACCTGCTCTCACGTTCACCCGTCCTAGGCGTGGACACAGAGTCTGACTCCTTCCACCACTATCAGGAGAAGGTTTGTCTCATCCAGATCTCCGACATGGAACGAGACGTCATCGTCGACCCGTTGAAGGTGGGGGATCTCACTGAGCTGGGCGAGCTGCTCGGAGACCCGTCGAGGGTGAAGATCCTGCACGGGGCAGACTACGACATCGTCTGCCTGCAGCGCGACTTTGGCTTCCGCTTCCGCAACATCTTCGACACCATGCTCGCTGCCCAATTCCTGGGCCTGCCGCGCATCGGCCTCGCCGATCTCATCGGCCATTACTTCGGCCACAAGATCGACAAGAAGTACCAGCGCCACGACTGGGCCCGTCGGCCGTTGCTCGATGAGCACCTGCAGTACGCTCGCGGCGACACCCACTGGTTGCCCGCCTTGCGCGAGGTGATGGCTCGCCGTCTCCGGCGCACGGATCGACTCGCAGCCCTCGAAGAGGAGTGTGCACTCCTCGAAGAACGCAAGTGGACAGGTCGCAGCATCGATCCGGCGCCGTTCCTGCGCATCAAGGGCAGCAAGCACGTCGACATAGACGGCAAGAAGGTGCTCCGCGCTCTGTGGGATTTCCGCGACGGTCGTGCCCGTCAGCTCGACCGGCCCGCCTTCAAGGTCATGCCGGATCCCATCCTGGTGGAGATCGCCCAGCAACGGCCGCAGTCCGACGAGGACCTCCACAAGATCCTCCGGCGGGGCGGTGCACTGTCGCGCAAGTACGCCGACGATCTCCTCGAGGCCGTGGCCAGTGGTCTGGCCGACGAGCGCCCCATCCCGAAGCGCCCCCGACCCGAGCGAGATCGCTCCGCCAGCCCCCGGGGCGGCGGCGGCAACGTCGAGCAGCTCCTGGGCCCGCTCAAGAACTGGCGGAACCACGTCGTCAAGACCGACAAGCTCAACCCCGTAGTGGTTGCCAACAACGGTCTCTTGAAGGAGATCGCGCGTGCAGCCCCCGGAGACGAAGAGGCCCTGCTTGCAGTGCCCGGCATTCGTCGCTGGCAGGTCCGTTGGTACGGAGATCAGATCCTCGAGGTCGTCCGAGACGCCGCCGCCAGCAGCAACGGCGGTGGCTCTGGTCGTCGTCGTCGTCGACGCCGCAAGCGGGGTGGCGATCGGGCGGACGAGGTCAGCTGAGTCGCGTGCGCCTCAGGGCGTGTACACCGCGATGTGCGGCAAGTTGCGGTAGCGCTCGGCCAGGTCGAGGCCGTAGCCCACGACGAACTCGTCGGGGATGGAGAAGCCCACGTAGTCGGAGTCGAGGGCGACCTCTCGATGGGCAGGCTTGTCGAGGAGGCAGCAGGTCTTCAGGCTGGCCGGACCGCGCACCTGTAGCGACCGCAGGAGGTAGTCGAGGGTCAGCCCCGTGTCGATGATGTCTTCGATGACGAGGGTGTCCTGACCTTCGATGGGCGTGCGAAGGTCCTCGGTGATGCGCACCACACCCGTCGAGCGGGTGCCGCCGTGGTAGCTCGACACCGCGAGGAACTCGCAGCGGATGTCGCCACCGATGGCCCGCACGAGATCGGCCATGAACATGAAGGAGCCCTTCAACACACCGACGCAGGTGATGGGTCGATCGCCATAGTCGGCCCGGATCTGGGCCCCGAGCTCTTTGATGCGTGCCTGCAGGCGCTCCTCGGGGATGAGGACGCGCAGCTGGTCGCGCGTGGGACGCTCTTCGCGCATTGGACGCTCCCGGTCTCTACTCCCCAAGGGGTATCGCCAGCCTCGTCTGAATGGGGCGACGATCGTGTGAAACGCCCCGGTATCGTCGATGTAATCGGCGCTTTCGTCGAGGTTAGTCTGTGGCTTCTTCGGCGAGGCCACCCAGTGTGTCGAGGGCGAGGTCGAGGGTGCGGAGCAGTACGTCGAGCGTTCCACCCACCACGAGGCGTGCTGCGAAGGGCAGGGGACCCTCGTCGCCTGGGGTCGCCTCTCCGAAGGCATCGAGGAGGTCTTCGGAGGCGACGAGGAGCATGGCCAGCCGCAACACCTCGGCTTCGTCCAAGAGACCGACGACGGTATCGAGGGCCTCGAGCTCGGGGTCGAGCTCGACGAAAGCGATGGCGAGGCGACCTACCTGGCCGAGGCGGGTCCCGTCTTGTTGCAGCAACGCTCCGAGGTTGTCGAGGAGCTGCCAGGTGGCGGCGTGCTCCAGCAAGGGGCTGGTCAGGGGTTCCAGCTCGGTGAACATCGCGTCGTCGTCGCTGGCGGCGTCTCCAGCGAGCTCGAGGAATGCCCCCAGGTCCAAGACCGCGCTGTCTGTGGGGCAGGTCTCGTCGGACCAGTCAGAGCTGGTCAACAGCAGCGGGAGGGCGTCTGTGAGCCCGTCCATCAGCGCGCTGTCACCCAGATCGAGCAGCACCTCTTCGACGGGATCTACCAGGCCCGTGTCGGAGAGCGCGGCGAGGGCGTCCACCAGCTCTGGAATGCGGTCATCGCTGTCGTTGTCGTCATGGAAGGCGGACAGCAGGTCGAGGAGCACCGCCAGAAGGTCTCCCACCTCAGGGTCGGTGAGGCGGTCCACCGAGCCAAGATCATCCACCAGCTCTTCGGTGAGGGTGGGGCAGACTCCTGTCCAGGCGATCCAGTCGAGGGTGTCCTGGGTGAAGCTCCAGCCGAAGACCTGTCCGAGCAGGCTGACGCCGGACTCGACCGTGTCCGGGTCCATGGTGGCGAGGACCGACAGCAAGCTCACCGACAGGTTGCCCAGATCGATGTCGAGCTCGGTCAGGCCGAAGTCGATGGTGCACACCACACCGGTGTTGCCTGAGGCCAGGAGGCGGAGGAGCGACCCGAGGGCGGAGTCTTCGCCGGGGGTTCGCTCACCACCATCGACATCGACCGATGACAAGTGGGCCAGCTGGTTGGGGAGCGGGTCCAGGTGTCCGCCGGCTTCGGCGTCGGCGAGGACGTCGAGGATGCGCTCGCGCAGGTCTGGGTCGGCGAGGATGGGCTCCACCGTGGGCATGAGCGCCTCGATGCCCGTCTCACCGGTCAGGTCATCAGGCAGGAGGAGCGCCTGGGCGAGGTCGCGCAGGCTGTGGCCCGAGGCCTCGGGCCAGCGGTCGTTGCTCGTGTCCTGGGCCTGTTCGATGGCCTGCCCCATGGCGACGGCCAGGTCGCCCCTGAGGTCGATCAGGGCGCTGTCGTTGGAGTCAGCCAGGGAGAGCGCTGTGCACAGCAGGTCGCGGATGCTCTGGCCGCCCAGGGCGCTGGCGAGCCGGTCGACGGGTGCCAGGTCGAGGTCGAGGAGTTCGTTCGCCACGGTCCCCAGGAGGGGCAGGGCCGGCCGCACCAGGCCGCGATCGAGCTCGGCGCCGTCGGTCAGATCGACCAGGGTGCTCACCTGCTCGTAGGTCTGTCCATACATGAGCTCGATGGACAGCTCGAGGATGGGATCGAGAAGCTCCGCTCGCCGCTCCATGAGCTCTTCGACGGTCCCGAGTAGCCCGAAGGGATCGAGGCCGAGGTCTGGAAGGTCGCCAAGGAGCTGGGCGAACACGATGCCGGTGGCCGTGTCCTCTCGGTCGGGCGCGTCCCAGGCGGCGTCCACGCCAGCGAGGGGCGCGAGGCCACTGTTCTTGTTGAGGCAGGCGTAGAGA
>JAERSX010000019.1 GCA_016845285.1 Deltaproteobacteria bacterium
GAACAGCGCCATCGCGGTCGCGTCGTCGGGGCGGTCGTCGGGGCGATCGTCGGGGCGGGTCACGGCGTCACCTCGACGGCGCCCACCATGCGGCGCCACCATGTGCCGAGGCGGACGGTGTAGCGGGCTGGCGTCGTGCTCCCAGGGTAGCGGTAGCGGATCCGCACCGCGTCGACCTCACCGCCCTCGACGTCCTCGACGAGGAGGACCCGCCGACCGGCTGGGCCACGGTGGCGGGAGTTCGCGCGGAGCTGAAAGCGGCGACCGATGAGGTGGGCGCCGGGGTGGCGTACCTCCTCCAGACAGCTCTCGAAGGCGAGGCGGAGGAGGTGGTCGTCGGGGTCGACGTCGACGGGGGTGTAGTCGATGACCGAAGGTTCGAGCATGAGGTCTCCGAGTGGGTGAGGTGGGCCGCCACCGTGGCCGCCCTGTCCACCATGGAGCCGAGCCGGGTCCAGAGTGGGCAGGGCGGGGGCTGAGCGCTCGCTGAGCGGCGCCCAGCCCCCGAGGCGGGGACTTAGGCGTCGGAGGAGCTACGAGCTGTCAGGCGGCCACCTTGGGCCGCCGTGAGGCCGCGACCGAGGAGGCTCGCCCCGGCGTGCTCGACGACCTCCGCCGTCGCGGGGTCCCCGTAGCTGTGAGCGCTGAAGGTGAGGGCGTCGACGACGCGAGCCAGCGAGCCAGCGGGGGCGAGGCTTGCCCGGTCGTCGTTGAGGTAGCTCTGGGCGGTGGTGAGCTGGACGGCGGAGAGGCGGTCGGCGAGCATCTGGTCCATCCATGCCCCGGCGTCGTCGATGGCTACCCGGAGGGCTTCGCCGTACTGGTCGACGACCCCGGCGGCGCGGACTCTCATCTCGTCGAGGGCCTGGGGGACGCCCTCGCGGATCCGCCGCATGTCGCCCGAGTGGTTCCAGCGGCGGCACATGCCGCGAGTCCAGCCCGCCATCCCGTTCGTACAGTGCAAGGTCCAGACGCCCGCCTTGAGGGCGACCGAGGAGGCTCCGACCTCGGAGTTCCAGACCTCGACCATGGGGATCGGCGTGCCCACGACCGGCGGCCCCTCCATCGGCTCCAGAGCGACCCGGAGACGCATCGACGAGTCGGTGGCGCGGTAGGCGAGGACCGGGAGCTGAGCGAAGCGCGGCTCGCTGAGGAGCTGGTCGAGGAGTTCGGCGTCGGAGTAGACGCCGTAGGTGTCGGAGACCACGGCGCGAGCGGTGAGGCGGGTCACGCCGTCCACGTCCTCGCGACGGTAGAGGCGGACGCGCCGGGCTCGGTCGCTCGCTTGCTGGGCGAACATCGCGGTCGTGATCGTCGCCATGTGCCGACCCTGCGGCCCGAGGGCGGAGAGGGCGTCGTTGTAGCCGAGGCCGCGAGCCGGGAGGATGTCCCGGCAGTACTGGACGAGGGCTCGGCGGGTCATGGAGACCGGCTCGCTCATGCCCTTCGAGGTCATGTAGCTAGCGGCGATCCGACCGGCGGGGAGGTCGGCGTGCCCCCGGTAGTCGATGTGCCAGAGCGGGAG
The DNA here is from genome assembly GCA_016845285.1 of Deltaproteobacteria bacterium. GTDB lineage: Bacteria > Myxococcota_A > UBA796 > UBA796 > UBA2385 > BH17. The sequence continues at coordinate 1,526 of JAERSX010000019.1, forward strand.
GGAGCGAACCACGTCGACCGCGTCGAACTCCTCGGCCCGGCGGCGGGCGTCGTCGCGCACCTCTTCGAGGGTGAGCGGGCTCCAGTTCGCCGCTTGCACCTGGGCGCCGTCGTCCATGCCCGAGCCGTGAGTGGGGCGACCGCCTCGGAGGGCGTCGTGCATGGTGAAGTCCGAGAGGACTCGGTCGCGGAGGGTCATCGCCCCAGCGGGGGTCGAGTCCGCGCCGATGACGGCGAGGGGGCGCGTGATGGTCGGCGCGGTGGTCGTGGTCGGCGCGAGGGCGGCGGTGGTCGTGGTTGCGATCGTCATGGGGTTGTCCTGTCGTTGGGGTTGTCGGAGTGGCACCGTGCCAGCTCCCTCGGGTGGTCGACCGTGGTCGGCCACCCTGGGGAGTCGTCAGGGTCTCAGCGGTAGCAGGCTCGGCGAGCGACGAGGTCTTGGTTCTCGGCGGCCCAGTCGTAGGTGTCGTCGGGACCGTGGACGGCCTCCCAGGAACATTGCGCCTCCCAGTGGGTCGGGTCGATGGCGCCAGCCGCTCGGACCCGCTCGGCCAGCCGCTCGGCCTGGGGCTGGGTCAGCTCAGCTCGGTGCGACCAGAGGTCGCCGTCGGCCTTGCAGTTGACAGCCCAGCGCGTCCGAGGCGTGGGTCCGTGGTGGGTGACTTGGCCGATGAAGACGTCGGTTGCGGGGCGGGGCATGTCGTTCTCCGTTGTGACGCCCTGAGCATAAGCTCTGGCGCGGGGCGCGTAAACATTAGATCCAGCCCTTCCCCGCTCGACTCCGCGAAAACCTCGGAGGGGCCGCCATTCTGGGCGCTTAGATTATTTCCGCCCGCAGAAAGAACCCCCGCGACCTCGGTGGGGCGCGGGGGCGGTGGTGGTGCGGGGAGGGCTCAGTCGGCCAGCTCAGCCCGCCACCTCGGCGAGGGCGCAAGCGACGACGACCTTGTCGGCCTCAGTGGTCTGGCCGCGAAGGTGGCGCAGCACGAGCATCACGTGCCCGAATCCGTCCCCCCATGCATCCTCGGGGCTTCGGCGAAGGGCCCACGCCATCCCCTGGGGATCGTCGAGGTCGACGCGCCACCTGTTCGGCGAGCATGGAGCGGCGTCGACCGCGTGAGCGTCGGCGAGGATGACTTCGTCGACCGTAGCGGAGACGACGACGGCGTGGACCCGGTGGGACG
>JAERSX010000020.1 GCA_016845285.1 Deltaproteobacteria bacterium
CTGCACATCGCCACCATGTTCGATCCCCTGACCCAGTCGTCCCCGGGCTCTGTGGGCACCCTCGCGGTGTGGTTGGGAACAGGTGCGTTCCTGGGGACCGGCATGCACTTCGAGTTGCTTGACGTGCTCGCGGACTCACTCCGGGCCGTGCCGCCCGGTAGCCTCATCGATCCCATTCGCGGGAGCGCGCTCGTCGTAGATGCGGTCGGCACGGCGCTCTACACCGGGATCTCCCTCGCCGGACCACTGTTGGTCTTCGTGTTCTGCGTAAACCTCGGGATCTCGATCCTGGGTCGCATGGCGCCGAACCTCCAGCTCTTCTTCGCTGTGGGCCCAGGCTTGACCCTGGCTGCGGCCCTGTTCCTCTTGGGGGTTGCGCTGCCGTCGATCATGGCCGCTTGGCTGTGGCTGGTGCCCGAGGCCGTCGCCACTGCCTGGGCCATCGCCTTGGGCTCGAGGTAGGCATGGCCGATGACGAACAGGGAGAAAAAACTGAAGAAGCCACACCTCATAAACTCAAGGAGGCGCGGAAGAAGGGGCAGGTCGCCTTCTCCAAGGATCTGGTGGCTTCCATCTCTCTCTGCGCGGCCGTTGCTGGTGGAGTCTTCGGCGTCCCCAGCATGGCATTCGGGCTCGTGGAGCTCGGGCGCAGAGGGATTCAGCAGAGCGCCTCGGGCGTCATGTCGGTGGTGGACGTCGAGGCTGCTGTGCACCAGACCTACGTCACCATTGGGCCGGGTCTGATGGCGGTACTTGGCACCGCCACCTTCGCTGGTGCCGTGGCTGGGCTGGCGGTCACCCAGTTCAATTTCGCGGTGGAGGCCCTCGAGCCGAAGCCGGAGCGCTTGGATGTGGCCAAGAACTTCAAGTCCACCTTCCTCTCCCCCACACCCTGGTTCAACCTGGGGAAGAGCCTGGCGGTGGGCGCTCTCATCTGCTGGTCGGTGTACTCAGCCTGTGTGGAGTGGATGGATTGGTTGCCAGCGGTCGCCTCCTGGGCTCCGGGCATTCAGCTGGTCTTCGTCGGCCGCATCACCCTGTCCATCTTCGAGCGCGCGCTCCCCCTTGTCGTATTGATCGGAATTGCCGATCTGATGTATCAGAAGTGGAAGACTGCGAAGGACATGATGATGAGCATCCAGGAGGTCCGGCGTGAGAACAAGGACCAAGAGGGTGATCCTCTGGTCAAGCAGAAACGAAAGGCCCGTGGCCGCCAGCTCGCCATGGGACGGCAGCTCCGAGACGTGGCCACAGCCGATGTCGTGGTCACGAACCCCACCCACTTCGCCGTGGCGTTGAGATACCGACGGGATGAGAACCCATCCCCGATCGTGGTCGCGAGAGGAGCGGATCTCATCGCGCTCCGCATCCGAGCCGAGGCCGTGCGGCACGACGTGCCGGTCATAGAGAACCGAGCCCTCGCCCGGTCCCTCGTCAGCAAGGGCAAGGTAGGTTTCGCCATTCCGCAGGAGTTCTACGGGCCCGTGGCCAAGGTGCTCGCGGCGGTCTACCGCCGGAGGCGTCGCCCATGATGGTGCGAGGAACCATGGTGTCTTTGGCGGTCGCACGAGCTGGCTGGGTTAGGTTCAGGGTCTGGCCCATGCCCCCCTTGCCCATGTCCGGTTCTGGCCTTGGTCGAGGTTGGGGCGGTCCGCTGATGGCTTCTGCGCGTTTATCCGCGCCCAATCCGACTTTCCCGAGTGTTGGCCCCCTTCAAGAAGAGCGCAGCCCGTGACCATCTGGACCAGGTTCCTCACCTTCTTCGGGCGCACCGCCCCGCGTGAGTCGCGGAACCCGACCGGGTTCGTGTTGAAGGACATCTACCCGTCGCCGCTGTCGCAGAAGGCATCGCCTCGAGGACTTGAAGAGGAGTCGTTGCCGCGCGAGCCGTCAGCGGCGTTGAGGGAGAGGATCCACACCAACACACCGGTGCCCGTGCCTGTGCCGGCACCAGAAGGGTTGTTCGACCCGCCCGATGATTCCTCTCGAGCAACGGACGCAGGCCTGATTCGACCGCCCCCGCAGGCGCCTGTGGTGACGGACACGAGGCCTGATGAGGCGCCGCCTGAAGAGGAGCCCGTCGACGGCTATTTGCCTCCTCCCGCTGATGCCGAGGGCGAGCCGGGCCCTCCCGTGCCGTGGGATCCAGACCCCGACTGGCTGCTCGATCTCCTCACCAAAGAGCTGGTCTCCATCGCTCGCTCCCTGGAGGACGAGGGAGAGTCGCTCGTGGATCGGCGGCTCGTGTGGACCTTGGCCAACCTGGCCGAGCGCAACGAGCTCGACCTTCCCTCGTTCCCCGAGGTGGCGCTACGGGTCGACCAGCTCGCCCGGAATCCGGAGGTCAGCCTCAAGGACCTCGCCATGGTGGTGGACGGTGATCCCGAGCTGGTTCGGCGGGTGTGGGTCGCGGCCAGTGCCCTGGGCTTCTCCGATCCGCCGAAGAGCGTGCACCACGCGGTGGTCCGTCTCGGGCTCACGACGGTCTGGCAGTTCGCCATGGATGCCTCTCTGCGTGCAGGGCGCGTGGAGGACTTCCGGTGGGCCCGGGCCGCCGAGCAGATCCGTCAGCACGCCATGGTCACCGGGGAGGTGGCGGGACGACTGGTGGGTCAACCCCGAGGCAACGCCTTCCTCGCCGGCTTGCTCCATGACGTCGGGCGACTCGCCGTCCTTCGCGCGGTGTCGCAGATCGCCGGCCGGAATCGCACCCCATCCCAATCGACTGTCGATCTCTTGAGCGATCGCGTCCACCCCATCCTGGGGGCGCTCCTCACCCGGTACTGGAATCTCCCCGAAGAGATCGGTGCGGCGGTGTATTTCCACCATCGCTGGGAGGAGGCACCCGCCGAGGCGGCGGAGCTCGCCCACATCGTGCACCTCGCCGACGTTTCGTCGCACGCGAACCGGCCCCTCGACAAGAACCTACCGTCTGCGGCGCCCAGCCAGGTGGAGGTCGAAGAGGTCGAGGACTTCGAGGAGTCTCAAGTGCACGGCGAAGATGCTGTGGATGCTCCGGAGGGCAAGCAGGCTGTCCTGGCCCGCGAGCTGGCACAGGAGGCTTGGTCTCGACTCATCGACCAGTGGGTTTCGGTCTGAGGGGTTGTAGCGTGCACGTCATCGGTGCGCTGGTGGCGGCCGAGGGACCAGACGGGGTATGGATCGTTAATGCTCCTCGAGTCGAGTGGGTGGTCCATGGCTGATCGCGAAAATCCACGTAGTTCCAAGAATGGGGACCGCGTCCTCGCACGAGGGGAGGTGGTGGAGAGGCTGGGTCCCATCAGCGTCCCTGGCGAGGTGACGGTGACGGAGAGCAGCGTCTCGTTCACGCCCTCAGGCGTGGACGGCAAGGTCGTGCTCGGCTCGTGGATGGTGCCCATCGAGCACATCGATCAGTTCTTGGAAGAAGACTCCGAGGTCATTCGGGTGACCTCCTCCGACGGCACTCATCGCCTCGGAGGTCCCCTGGCCCACCCAATGTTGGAGCTGCTCCGCTCCCTGAAGGAAGGCGGTGAGGAGCTGCCTGAGCTGATCATGCTCGCCGTCGCTGGCGCGGTCGAGATCAATGGTCTGCTCTCGGCACGTGGCGACGTCCTCATCACCAGCAAGAGTGTCTCGTTTCATCCCGAGCGCCTCGAGCGGCGGGTCTTCGGTGACCGGCAGGCCCTCGATGTGCCTTTCGAGGACATCGATGGCTTCGAGCTCATCTCAGGCGGACGTCTCCAGCTCAAGACCGGCGGGCGAACGGTGCGGTTCGTGGGGAACTCGGTCCCCAGGATCTATTCGGCGCTGGTGAGCTTGCGTGAGCGCGGCCTGGACTCGTCAGACGGCGGCGGAGAGGCCACACCCATGGTGTTCTCCGCTGTCGAGGCCGGTGGTCAGTTTTCCCATCCGGGAACGCTCTGTGTCGGTCGGACGGGGATCAGCTTCATCCCTACCGGTCGTCTGGACCGGTTCTTGGAGAGGGCGGAGCCCCAGAACTTCCCCTTGGAGGAGGTCCGAGCCATCAGGGTGGCTGGCCTCGTCAACTCGCGGCTGGAGATCATCGCTGACGGTGGTGAGCTCATGATCTCCTGCGACCAGCCCACCTCAAGGCTCTTTGAGGTCTCTCGCTGGATCGCAGATCACAACTCGACTCCCACGTGGAGTGGCGGGGTGGTGGGTCGCTCGTGGGGGGAGCCCTCCCCAGCAGAAGGGGAGGTCAAGGAGCAGATCGACAAGGTCTTGGCCACCGAGGCCCAGCACCTGCTCCTCCCTAGCACGCCTCTGTTGTTCAGCTTGGCAGTCCTCTATGAGGAAGAAGAAGCCCAGATGGGCTGGCTCGCCTACACCGAGGATCGTCTCCATTGGCTACCTCGTGGCGCGCTCCAGCCGGTCCGGATGTCCCTCTCCGGTAGCGCCGTGGTCCTGCGCGATGGCCCCCAGCGCTCCGTGCACCTTCGCATGGGTGCCAGTGGCGAATTCCTGTGGCTGGTAGGCGATGGGAACATCTCTTCAGTGCTGCGCGAAGCCGTGGACCGTGCGGCCAACCGCCCGAGTGTCGTCACCAATCTCGAGCTTGGCGCCATCAAGGGGGCCGACCGGCGTCACACCTACCGGGTTCCGGCCGTGCCTGGCTTCGACTCGGGACTGAGCTTCCACCGAGAGATCGAGGGCTTGGTGCTTCCACTCAAGGCCGAGGTGGTGAACCTCTCGCTGCACGGCGTGGGGGTCCGATTGCTCGCCGCGCCCAAGGTCGGCGATGAATTCCTGGTCCAGATTGCACGCGGTGACGAGTCCTCCGAGCTTCGAGCCTCGGTGATCCACTGTCGCGCCCTTGGAGACTCTGGCACTTGGTACGCGGGCTGCGTCTTCAAGGGAAGCTGGGGTGCCATCGAGCGGATCACTCGGGCGCCCTGGCTGTCCCTGCAGCAGGCGCGACGAAACCAATGGCGAAAGAACAGCGAGACCGAGGCGTAGGTTCCACCTGGCCTCACCGCTCTCGGTCTTACGGTCCCCGGTCCCGTCCGCAGCAGCTCTTGTACCGCCGACCGCTCCCGCAGGGGCAACGCTGATTGCGCGCTGGGCGCTTTCGAGGCCCACGCGTTGCGGGGGGGGGCGTCGACTCCTTTCGGGTCTGAAGGGAGGTCAGCTTGGCACCCGTGCTGGTCCACTGCACTGGGAAGCTAGGGACGGCGGCCAAGACCAAGCGGACGTCCTCTTCGGACGCGGGGGCGCCGATGGGAGCCACGATCCGTCCAAGTGACCGCATGACGAGCCGGGCACGTTCTTCCGAGTCCTCGCCCGGCTGTAGATCCAGGTTGGCGCCGGCTCGAATGACCAGCGCAAACAGGTCGTCGCCACGGGGGCCGGGAGAGGTGTCTCCGGGACTTCGCACCCGCCGGTCGCCCTCATCACGGACCTGCTTCAGGAGTGCCTGTCCACGCGCTCTCCCGGCATGGGCCTCGATGCCGGCCCGGCTTTTCAGGCGCCGAT
>JAERSX010000021.1 GCA_016845285.1 Deltaproteobacteria bacterium
CCATCGAGGAGCCAGCCCAGGCCCTGGTGCTGCGTGAGGTGATCAGCCGACCCGGCCGCACACGCGGCGGACTCGAGCGGGTGCTCCACGCGGAGCTCGAAGGACCGGCCCTGCGGCGTGCCCTCGATGCGCTCGTGCGGGCTGCTCTGGTGGCCTCGGAGGAGCGCGAGGTGGCCCGCCCACGGGGGGTGATCCAGGTGGCCAGGCTCATCGGGGAGCCCGTGCTGACCGGGGGCGCCCGCATGCGTGGCGTGCTCTCCGCCCTCGCCGCCGCGGGTGGCAGCATGGACGTCACCGACCTCGTCGAAGCCGAGGGAAAGGGAGCCCGCGCCGCCCTGCGTCGCCTGCGGGACCAGGGCCTGGCCGAGATCGTGGAGAGAGAGGATCGCGATGCCGTGCGGACGGGCGAGCTCGAGGGCGCGCCAGTCGACCCCCTCCCCCCGACCGACGAGCAACAGGCGGCCCTGGCCTTCATCGCCGGTGAGGCACGCCCCTGGCTGCTCCACGGCGTCACCGGCTCTGGCAAGACCGAGGTCTACCTCCAGGCCGCCGCCGACGTGTTGGCGAGCGGACGCCAGGTCCTGGTGCTGGTGCCGGAGATCGCGCTGACTCCCCAGCTGACGGGTCGCGTACGGGCACGCTTTGGCGACGAGGTCGCGGTGCTTCACTCGGGCCTTCGGCCCTCGGAGCGTCTCCGCGAGTGGCGCCGCATCCGCGCAGGCGATGCCAAGGTGGCCGTGGGTGCGCGCTCTGCCCTCTTCGCTCCATTTCAGGACCTCGGCCTCGTCGTCGTCGACGAGGAACACGACGACTCCTACAAGCAAGACGACGGCGTGCGATACCACGCACGCGACCTCGCCATCGTCCGCGGCGGGATCGCCCGGTGTCCGGTCGTGCTCGGCTCTGCGACACCCTCGGTCGAGAGCTGGCACAACGCCCACACCGACCGCTACGGACTCATCGTGCTGAAGGAGCGGGCCACGGCGCGCTCCGTGCCAGCCATCGAGCTGGTGGACATGCGGGGACGCCCCTCCAGCGAGGCTCTGTCACCCGAGCTCGTGAGCGCCCTTCGGGAGACCCTCTCGGCTGGCGGCAAGGCCATCGTCCTCTACAACCGTCGCGGCTACGCGCCGGTCGTCGAGTGCCCCAGCTGCGGCGGTCACTACAGCTGCCCTTCGTGCGGGGTCGGCCTGGTCTACCACCGCCGGCGCAAGCGACTGACCTGCCACTACTGTGGCCTCCACCGCGACTTCCAGGACTCCTGCCCCACCTGCGAAGGAGAGCTCCAGGTCCTCGGACACGGCACCGAGCGCGTCGAGGAGGCCCTCCAGACCGCCTTCCCTGACGTGGGAATCCTTCGCATGGACGCCGACACCACCCAGCAACGAGGAAGTCACCACGCCATCCTCGAGGCCTTCCGCGAGCCAGAGCAGCGGCTCCTCGTGGGCACACAGCTGGTGGCAAAAGGGCACGACTTCCCCGATGTCCATCTCTCGGCGGTGGTAGGCGTGGACCACGTGCTCACCATGCCGGACTTCCGCAGCGCGGAGCGGACCCACGCGCTCGTGACCCAGCTGGCCGGACGCGCGGGACGAGGCGAGGTCGCCGGACGGGTGCTGGTCCAGACCCGACACGTCGATCACTTCGTGTTTCGCTTGCTCGCCGACCCCGACCAGCAAGCGTCCCAGGACATGGACGCCTTCTACACCGAGGAGATCCGACAGCGCGAGCTCTTGCGCACGCCGCCCTTCAGCCGTCTGGTGATGGTGCGTGTAGAGGGAGCGCAGCGAGACGCGGCCCTCGGCCGTGCCACCGAGCTGGCTCGTCACCTACGGCGCAGCCTCGACAGCGCGGTCGCCGGAATCGACGTGTTCGGACCGGTCGCCGCGCCCCTGTCGCGGTTGGTGGGGCGTTGGCGCTTCCAGATCGTGCTGCGCGGCCGCCACGTGCCCGCCTTCCGGCGGTGGCTCCAGGTTCAACGGGCCGAGCTCCGCAAGGCCGGTGGCCGCGGGGTGCGTGTCACCCTCGATGTCGATCCCCGGAGCCTGCTGTGAAGGCCGCTGGGGCCTACCTGGCCCTTGCGCTGGCGCTGTGCTGGCCGGCGTGGGTCACCAACGGCGCCATGATCGGCGGTGGTGAGCAGCCCGACTGGACCGGCACCCTCTGGGCGTGGTGGTGGACCGGACACGCCCTGGCCGAGGTGGCCTCCCCCTTTGCGGGCACCCACAACTTCTTCCCGCTGGGTCAGGCTCCTGTGGCTCAGTACAATCTGGTCGACGGCCTGATGGCGACCCCACTGATGGCGACGCTCGGAGCCGTGGGGGCCTTCAACACCTTCTGTGTCATGGCCTTGGTGCTCAACGGTCTGGCGACGAGGTGGCTGGCTACCGAGGCCAACATCGGGCCGTCGGGGGCCTGGCTGGCTGGAGCCGCCGTCCTGTCCTCACCGTTCGTGCTCTTCGAGCTCTCTCAGGGCCGCCCGGCACAGGCCTGGCTGGTGTGGCTGGTGCTCGGTCTCGGCGGACTCCATCGCCTGCTCTGGGGAGACGCATCGGCCCGATGGGCTGTGGCAACGGGGGCGCTCGCCTCTCTGTGTGCCCTGACCTACTGGTTCTACGGCCTCTTCTTCGTGCTCGCGGCGTGCGTCCTGGGCCTCGTGTCCCTGCCCTCGCTCATCCGACAACCACGTCGTCTGGCTTGGGTCGGACTGGCCGCAGCCCTCGCGCTCATGGGCGTGGCACCTGCCGTGGCCTCCCTGGCTGCAGCGTTCGCGGAGCTGCCCGGCGTCGATCGCCCACTCGAACCCTGGATGATGGCCGGACGCCTGTCCCGCGGTGAGTTCGGCCTGGCCATGGCCATGCGGCATGGCCACTGGTGGGGCTGGCCCATCTGGCACGTCGCTGCTGACCTCTACGACAAGCGCCTTCCCATGGGGATGCTGGGCCTCGCCATGGCCGGCCTGCTCGCAGGTCGAGGGCGCCGCCTCCCCTGGCTGGCCGTCGCGGGCCTCGGCTACCTGCTCACCCTCGGTCCCTACTGGAAGACGGCCGCAGGGCGGTCGGTGGAGCCTGCCCTGCCCTACCTCTGGCTCTACGATCACCTGCCCTTCTTCGAGCGCCTCTGGTGGCCCGATAGATTCGAAGTCCTCGTGGTGATCGGCCTGGCCCTGCTCGCGGGTGCCGGCCTGTCCCGCATGGCCAGCCGCCTCCCTGGCCCGCCCTGGCTGCCCGCCGCGGTGGGGCTCGCCGTGTTGCTCGCCGACGAGCGCTGGCGGCACAGCTGGGCACCCGTGCTCGCCGAGCCGCTGCGCACCGTCGACACCGCCTTCTACGACGCCATCGACGGCCCGATCATCACCACCCCGGTCTTCGGTCCGAGCGAGTCGAGTCGCTTCGCCTTGTGGGCCCAGGTCCACCACGATCAGCCTGTGCTCGCTGGCCTCGGCGATCACCTCCCGGCCCATCGCGCACCGGGCATCGACGCCTACGTGGCCGCCAACCCGCTCCTCGCAGCGCTGGCACGCCTGAGCCACGGAGCGATGCCCGAGACCGAGGTGGAGCCCGACGCCTTCCAGTCGCTCGTCGACGACGGCTTCCGGTGGTTCGTGGTCGACCCGCTGGTCTACAGCCCCAGCTTCGAGACCGCCTGGGCCGAAGCCTTCACCGCGGTAGCCGAGGCGGCCTGGGGACCTGCCGACGTCTCGGGAGAGGCTGCGCGAGCGTGGCGCCTGACGGTGCCGACCGAGCCCGTCATGCTCCCAGCGGTGGGAGCAGTGGAGCCACGACCTCTCAGGTGACCGACCCGCTCCCCTCGTCGTCCAGCACCGCAACGGTCGCGCAGGCGGCGCCAACTTCGATGTGTGCCGCCTCGGGAAGGGCCACGACCACACCGTCCGACGCGGCTCGCAACACCTCCAGCTCCTCGCCATCCAGGGTCGACACGGTGGCGAGGCGCTGGCCACGCCGGAAGGTGGTCCCGGTGGACAGGGCCGGTAGCAGGAGGCCGGCGCGGGTGGCCCGCGGACCGCTCTCGCGTCGCCAGGGTCCTCCAGGAAGCCGACTGACGTGGGCGGACGCGGGCAGCTCGACCATCGCCAGCTCGGTCAACACACCGAGGGTTGCGGCAGTTGTCAAGGCCACCGATTCTGGGTCGATGCGACGCCGCGGCCCTACCTCGAGGGTCACCGCGGGCACCCCAGGGCCGTTCACCAGCGCGCCAGGCAGGCTGCGGTCGAGCTCGAAGCGAACATAGCGATCGGTCGGGTACTCGTGGAGAACGGTCAGCCCCGAGGCCTGGGCCAAGGCCACACAGCGGGCCTCCAGCCGGCCGCCATCCCCGCCACGGACGACCCGATCGACGATGGCGTAGGGAATCGCGCCCCCGGAGTCTGTGTGGAGGTCGATGACGGCATCGGGGCGCTGGGAGAGCACCTCAGACCAGATCCGACCCGCATGACGGCGCGCCGGGGTGCCACGATGGCTGCCCGGGAATGCCCGATTGGGGTCGAGGGCGTCGTTTGGGAGGCCACGGCTGCCACGAGCCAGCCCCTCCGGGTTGAGGCTCGGGTAGAGGTGGACTTCGCCGCAGAGGAGCGTGTCAGCGAGGCGCTCCGCCACGCGGAAGCAGGTGCCGATGCCCGTGCACTCGTCGCCATGCAGGTTGGAGGTGATCACCACCACGGGACCCGACGACGCAGCCTTGACCACCAGATGCGCCAGCGCAGCGCCGCGACCGGAGACTCGGTCCCGGCGCACACTCGCCCGTCGTCCACGCCACTCTCGTCCCATCAGGCCACCAACACCCAGACTTTGAGGTACCGAGACTCCGGGAAGTCCAGAGCCGCAGGCACATCAACCGGCGGGCTGCCGACATGCACCAGACGCAGGCTACGACCGGCCTTGGTGGCGCCCTTGGCCACGTGCTTCTGGAACTCCTTGGGGGAGACGCCGCCGTGGTTGCAGGCCGCGACCAGCCAGCCTCCAGGCGAGAGCACACGAAGACAGGCGGCAATCAGCCTCCCGTAGTCGCGCTCCACCGACCACGCGCCGGACGGGCCATGAGAGAACGAGGGTGGGTCGGCGATGACCACATCGAACGACTCGCCGCGCCGGCGAAGGTGGTCGAGGGCCTTGAAGACGTCGGCCTCGCGCAGTGGGTGTTGATCTGTGGACACGCCGTTGGCGTCGAGGTTGTCGCGCAAGCGGGCCAGGTGGGGGCCCGCGAGATCGACGCTCACCACCTCGGTGGCGCCGCCCAACGCCGCTGCCACCGAGAAGGCGCCGGTGTAGGCGAAGAGGTTGAGCACCCGCCGTGCGACCCAGTACGGCTCCAACCAGCGACGTACCTCGCGCATGTCCACGTAGAGGCCAGCGTCTGCTCCAGCCCACGGACGCACCCGGAAGCTGACACCCCGCTCTTGGACCATCACGGGTTCTCGTCGTGCATCGCCCCAGACGAGTGACCCGTCCGCGACAGGCAGAGGCTCAGCAGGGGCTTGCTCGATGGCCGGCCGCCAGCAGAGCCAGACAGCGTTGGTCTCGTGGAGCGTGGTGAGCGCGTCGAGGAGAGGCCCGAGGAGGCCATGCAGCGCAGGCGAGTCCAGGGTCAGGGTCAGCTGGTCTCCCCAGACATCCACGCGTACGCCGGGCAAGTCGTCGTTCTCACCGTGAACCCAGCGCCAGGCATCTGTCTGGGGAGGCAGTGGACGTCGGTCCTTTGCTGCGGCGACCGCCGTGCGCAGGAAGTCGGCATCCACGGGACCCTCGTCCCGCCTGAACCGTCGCACCTCGATCTTTCCCGAGTCCCAGATGCCGGTCCCGAGCACGCTGCCATCTCGGGCCCGGATCCCCACCACGCGGCCAGGCACCAGCGAACCGGTCCGGGCGACGACCTCGTCCTGGTAGACCCACGGGAATCCCTGGCGAAGCCATCTCTCGGAGTAGCCGTTCACCACCACCCCATCGCCAGCATGGGTTGTGTAAGGCAGCTTTCCCCGATGACGGGTCCGCCGGCCGACCTTGCCATCGCCGGTCTTGGCGGGTCCAGGCTTGGCGACGGCAGCCTTGCGGCCCCTGCCGGTGCGGCCCCTGCCCGGACCCTTGCGGTACTCTCCGGCCATGTCCTCACCGCCATTCGCGCCCGAAAGACCGGGACTTCATGCCGAGCTTTATCAGCTGGTACAGGCGGCTGTGTACCACGGCGACGGACTCTGGGGGGAAGCCAGCTTCGACCTCTTCCTCCGGGAGCTGCCACCAGACCATGGCTACGCCATCGCGGCCGGCATCGAGCCCGCCATCGACGATGTCCTCGCCATGCGCTTCGGCTCCGAAGAGGTGGCCTGGCTCCAGAGCCTGCCCATGTTCCGGGGGGCCTCCCCCCACTTCTTCGAGTCGCTCCGGAATTTCCGCTTCGCAGGGACGATCCGTGCGGTGCCCGAGGGCACGCCTGTCTTCCCGGGCCAGCCCATCATGACGGTGACCGCGCCGCTCCCGCAGGTGGGCCTCGTGGAGACCCGACTGCTTCAGCGCGTGGGGCACGCCACGGCCGTCGCCACCCGGGCCAGCCGGATCTGCGCCGCAGCCCACGGTCGCGCGATCATCGACTTCGCCGCGCGTCGCTGCGCGGACTCACGCGCCGCCATGGACCTGGCTCGCGCGGCCTACATCGGCGGTTGTGCCGCCACCACCTACGGGGCCGCCGCCGCGCGCTTCGGCATTCCCGGCTGGGCGGTGATCTCCGAGTCTCTCGCCGCGGCATACGGCAACGAGCTGGCGGCCATCGCTGCGCTCCGGCTCCACTTCCCGGGCCACTGCCACGTCAACCTGCCTGGCATGAACATCACCCGCGGCCCCCGGCAGCTGGCGCTCATGAAGGACGACGTGCGCACGGTGCGTCTCGTCCACGCCAACCTCGCCGCCGCCAGCCGTCAGCTGCGCAACGAGCTCGACCGCGCGAGCATGCACCGAACCCGCATCCTCGGCAGTGGAAGCCTCGACGAGTACCAGATCGCCAGTCTGGTGCGTGCCGGCGCGCCTCTCGCCATGTTCGGCGTGGGCGGAGCCCTGGCCACGGCAGCCACCGATGTCCGCCCGAGCCTCTCGTACCGCATGGCGGAGATCACGAGAGGCCTGGAGCCGATGCCGGTCACAGGTGCCGGCGGAGCCGCTTGGCCGGGCCTCAAGCAGATCGTTCGCCTGCCCGACCGCGACCTCATGTGCCTGGAGGCAGAGCATCTCGCCCACGCCTACCCCGATGCCATCGAGCTCTTGAGCACCGCCATCAGCGGCGGTGAGCGCGTGCGAGAGGCTCCCGGCCTCGACGACATCCGTCGCCACTGCGACGTACACCTCGACGCCCTGCCCGTGGAGGTGCGTCACCTACGGAAGCCGGGCGCCTGGCGAGTCCAGCCCTCCGACGCGCTGGCGGAGCTCGTGGTCCGCGGTTGAGCGGGCCTAGTTTCCAGGCTCACGCAGGGCGATGACGCTGGTACCTGTGACGATGAGATCGCCTGGGCTCACGGTGCGGGGCACGGTCACCTGCTCGAGGGTGTCGCCCATCACGATGTAGGTGGCACAGCGGTCGTGAAGGCTCACCACCTTGGAGCCACCGGGGCCGAGGGACACGGCGCCCTGGCGACGACCAGCGAGGGCACGGTCGAGGGTGAAGCCACTCTCTCTCGCACGTGCGGCACGGGCGCCGACACACCAGCGGATGTTGTTCTGTCCCCGGCGGTCGGGCAGCGCGAGGCCAGGATGGTTGGGCTCGCGTCCGATCTCGGCTTGCTGTCCCGGAGCGATGCCGAGGCGCGCGAGGGTCTCGGCCAACAAGATGCCCATGTAGGTCTTGGAGCGCAGACTCTTGAACCGAACCGGGCCGGACGGCGTGCGGATCTCGTCACCGTCGCGGAGGGGCTGGCTCTCGCCGGGCTGCAGGGTCCGACCGCCCACGGACAGGCCGCCGGTGCGGGCTGTGAGCGACACACCCGAGGGCGAACAGTCCACGCGGGCGATGGCGTGGTCGCTGCGGTTGACCCAGCGACCGTCTCGGAGGAGGTCGTATGAGTAGCCAGCCACCACCTCGCTGAACGGGACACCGGGCAGCGCCAGGCCGCTCATGACCAGCTCGATGACCGCCTGAGCGCTCACGTCCAGGATGATGGTGTCGGAGCCACTGGAGTGCGTGGAGATGCGCTGCGTCTCGGCCAACGCAGCATCCACCGCTGCATCACGCCCGATCACGAGACCACGGCCCGAGTGCTCCCACTCCACCCGATCTCCTGGTGCGAGGAGCTCGGCGACGAGCCACAGGGCTGCGGGATCGACCACCGGAAGCCGGTCGACGATGTTGCGCAACGCGGTGGAGCCCGGGTCGAAGCCCTCGAGCAGAATGATGGGCTGGGGCGGAAGTGCCGGCAGGGGATCGCCCCGCTGGATGCGAACCAGCCGACCGAGACGCGCGGCCTGGGTCACGGGCTCTGGCAACCAACAACGGCTCGGGCCCACGGCGCGAAAGACCGGAGTCTCTCCAGTGATGCCCTTGAGCTGGAAGTTGCCGCACGGCTCCCAGGCCACCTCGGCCTGGTTCATGCAGATGCGCGTGCCCAGCGAGAACCACACCTCGCCGGCCGGCGTCTTGCTGAGGATGCGGCTCGCGAGGTTGACGGTCTCACCGAAGGCATCGCCCTCGATCTCCTCGACATCGCCGGTCGCCATGGCCACCCGCATCCGGTAGCCATCCTCGTTGGTGAACCGGTCGACCAGATCGAGGGCAGCACGCACAGCGTCGGTGGCGGCCGGGAAGAGCGCCATGAAGGAGTCGCCGATGTTCTTGACGACGCTGCCCCCGTGTTGCTCCAGCACCGGCACCACGTTGGCCTCGTGGTCCTTGATCAGGTTGCGCAGGCCTTCGCGGTTGGAACGCCCCACGGAGCGGGTGTAGTTGGCCAGATCCGTGAACACGACGGTGCGGGTACGGGTGGCCACCGAGCCTCCTGGGGGAGTCCGTGTCGTTCACGCGGTACGCGCTGGAACGGTCGCTCCAGTCCGCCCTCGCCGACCGCGGCAGGATACCCACGTTGCGCGGTTCCGTCGAGTGGCCCGGCCCCGCGCCAACCCCTGAGAGCCGGAGGTGTGCGTCAGAGTGACAGCCTGTCAAGCCCGGCCAGGCAGGCCGCAGCACCGCTGACAACCTGTCAACACTGCCCCGCCAAGGCCCATTCAATCGGGCTCATCGGTACTGGTACATACATTGCATGCCATTCCGTTCGACGCATCGAGTCAGCGCTCGCGACCCACAGTCCCGAGGACGCGATGCGGCCGCCCTCGACGGTCCGACCGTTCCCGAACCGCACAAACCGCCTCCCCCCTCACCTTCCCTTCCCCTGCGACGCACGATGGCAACTCCCTCCCGCAAGCGCTGGACCACCGCGGGCCTCTTCTTGGCCGTGGCGCTCCTGGCTTGGTTGGCCTCGCTGGGCGCAGGCCGGCTCGCAGGCGGACTGCTCGCTCTCCCGGCCGACGCAGCACTTGCCGCCATCTCGGCATCGGCCGATGGCGCCGATTCCAACGGCGCCGTAGCCGGTGGCGAAGCCCCCGAACGAGCCAGTGCTACACCTCAGCGCCGGAACAAGCGCTACTACGTCACGCCCATCCACGATCGGAACATCTTCGACTCCTCGTCGCTGGGGGTCGAGACCACCGACCAGGACGAGGTGGAGGGCAGCGACCGAAAGTCGGACCTCAAGGTGGTGCTCCTGGCCACCGTCGTGGCCCTGCCCTCCGACTACTCCTCGGCCCTCATCGCCGAGGAGAAGGGCGACGGCGCTGCCGGCTACGGCATCGGCGACGATCTCCTCGGTGAGGCCACCATCGTGCGCATCGAGCCGCGTCGGGTCATCGTTCGGCGCTCCGACGGCACCGTCGAGTACATCGCCATGGAGGAGGGCAAGTCCTTCTCCAAGGAGAAGGACGACGACGACAAGTCCGACTCGTCGAGCGAAGACGACGACATCCGGAAGGCCGGCGAGAACAAGTACATCGTCGACCAGGAGCTCGTCGACAAGCTCCTCGAGAACCCCGAGAAGCTCTACAGCCAGGTGCGGGTCGTCCCGCACAAGGGCGCAGACGGCGAGATCGACGGCTACCGCATGAGCGGTATCCGCCGAAAGTCCTTCTTTTCCCGCATGGGCATCAAGAACGGCGACATCGTGCACGCCGTCAACGGCAAGCCCCTCACCAGCATGTCCGCTGCCATGGATGCCTACAACGGCCTCCAGGAAGACAAGAACTTCAGCTTCGATCTCACACGCAGAAACAAGAAGCAGACTTTCGAATACGAGATTCGTTGATGACCTTGCATCGCGCTACCCCGCCCCACCGCCTCCGGTTCGGAAGGCCCCCCAGCTCCAGGCTCGCCTGGGTCTCACGCCTGGCCGGCGC
>JAERSX010000022.1 GCA_016845285.1 Deltaproteobacteria bacterium
CCACCACCATGCTCGGGAGGCGGCGTACGAGGTCCACCTCCACGTCGACGGGGACGCCATCGACCCCCACCACGGTTCCTGTTCTCGCTCGTACGGCCACGGGCTCCCCCCAGTTGTTGCTGTCGGGGGGTGAGGGTGCAGAGGCTGTGCCAGCCGTAAGTGTCTGATATCACGATCGGCCATGTCGAAGATCGACGAAGGTCTGACGAATTGTTGCCAGGTGATTCGTCACATGAACACAGACATTGACCCGTCAATCGTGCGAAAGAGAGCCCTCCTCGGCCCTTTTTTGTTTTTCTTCTCCCCAAAGTGAACCTTGTGGTCGCCCACAACACCCGATACAATGTCGGAGGACGAGGTGCGGCACACCTCGTCAGACCCTCTCAGCACCCCGTTCGCGGGTGCGGTTTGTCCCATCCCAACATCCCCCAGCTACACACGGAGCCTCACATGAGTGAACTCCTCGTGGGCTCGTTGGCGTACACCGTTCTGTTGTACGTCGTGTCCGAGCCAGGCACCTGGACCATCCAGGACATCGTCGACGATCTGCCAGGCGCATCGCCGGCCGATGTGTCCGACACCATCGCTACTCTGCTGTCGGCTGAGTTGCTCCATTCCAACTCGACCGATGGTCGGTTGTGGCCTCTACGTGCCGGCAAGCAGGCGTTTCGCTCCGCAGGCTGAGTCCGGTCGTCCCAACATCTTGCGGTCCGTTCAGCGGGTGGTCAGCCACTCGTGGAGACGGGGTATGCGTGAGGTGCGGAGGCGGTGGAGCAGCTCTGCGGGTGTGGTCGCAGCCTGAATGAGATCTCTGTGTTGGGGGCGCACGAAGCCAGCGTCGGCTGCACCCTGGACCCAAGCCAGCAGTGGATCGTAGTACCCCTGCACGTTGAGCAGTCCGACTGGCTTGAGGTGATCGTTGAGCTGGGTCCAGGTGGTGACTTCGGCCAGCTCTTCGAGGGTGCCGTACCCACCAGGCAGGGCCACGAAAGCGCAGGAGAGGTCGGCCATTCGTCGCTTTCGGGAGTGCATGTCTGGCACGACATGGAGCTCGCGCAGTCCTCGATGTCCAAGCTCGAGGCGCTCCAGCTTCTCGGGGATCACCCCGATGATCTCACCGCCGCGCGCGAGGACTTCGTCGGCGACGACACCCATGAGGCCCACCGAGCCGCCACCTGTCACGACTCCGATGCCCTCTGACACGAGGAGCATCGCCAGGTCACGGGCAGCTGTCTTGAAGTGGTCGGCGATGTCATCGCTCGAGCCGCAGTAGACGCACACGCGCCTGAGCTTCCGAGGGGTCATGTGTCCTCCAGCGCCAGGCTCTTATCGTGGGCCCGGAGAAGAACCGCTCCGGTGTTGGGTGTCGCTGTCGTCGAGCGCCTTTGACCGTCTCCGGCGCCAGCCCACCAGGAGAATGGCGAGGAGCGCGGCCCCGCTCCGGTCTCGGCAGCCACAGGTGCGCCCGCTGGTTCCCGGGGCTCCGGTGTCTTCGTCGAGCTCGAATGGGGGCGCGTCGGCTCGCCAGCGCTCGGCGCCGTCCAGGAGCAGGGTGCCGGAGAGGACCTCGAGCAGCACGGTGTGCACGCCAGCGTCGAGATCGGCCGCCCAGAGCAATGAGCCCGGCTCGGGGAGGTCGAGCGCCAGCTCTTCGGCGTCACCATTCACCGTGACGCGGACGGACGCCTCGCCGCGTGTGCTCCCGATGAGACGCAGCTGCTCCCCGTCAAGGGTGAGCTCTGCGGTGGCTCCGGCCTCGCCGGCCTGCACGACGCCACGCATGGCATCGTCCACAGAGGTGGGGGCCCAACTTTCGAGCCACCAGTGCTGTAGCTGGTCGTCGACGCGATCATAGGGACACGCAAGTGCCCAGGTCTGGCCGTCGTCTGCGCTCCACCAAGCCCCGCTCCGCAGCCCCACTGCGAGTCGTCCATCGTCGGCGACTGCGATGTCCTCCACGAAGTCGCCAGACGGCCACCCCAGCGCCTCAGCACCGGCTCCCGACCAGTGCACGAGGCCTCGGCCGACCACGGCGACCAGGACTCCGCCGTCCCACAGCGCTCCGCTGGTGAGCGTCTCCCCGGCGAAGTCAACCTGGGAGGCGCCTGAGCTGCTCACCTCCCAGAGGCCGTCGCGGGTGGCCGCCCAGACCACACCCTCGCCGGGGACGAGAGCCTCCACCTGGGCGTCGAGCACGGTCGCTTCCGACCAGCTCTGTCCGCCATCGTCAGAGCTGTGTAGCTGGCCGTCCGTGCCACAGGCGATCCACAGGCCAGCGTCGTCCGTCCACACGATGTCCGTGGGCTTCTGGCGACACGTGCCGGGCAGGACCGACTCCGTCCAGCTCGTGCCGCCGTCACTCGACCACGCCACCGCGCCCTCGCCCTCACCGGTGCGGCCTGCCACCACCAGGCGGCTGTCGAGAGGGAACTCGGGGGCTGGGGCGACGGCGTCTCCCGCCTCTCCCAGCAGCACCGGGTGGGTGTCCCAGGTCTGGCCAGCGTCCTCGGTGAAGTAGAGGGCCGAGCCGCTCACCACGAACCAGTGGTCCGCGTCTTCGGGGGCGACGACGATCTGCTTGGGCCAAGGCCAGCCGATGGGTGCGGCCACCTCGTGCCAGTCGAGGTCTTCGCCGCCGCGGTAGACACCGCCCCCGTAGGCTCCCACCAGGAGCTCGCCATCGGGCAGCCATGCCACGGTTCGAACGCGGGGGATTGTGTCGAGGGCTCCCTGGCGCCAGCGTGTGTCGTCTGGGTCGCGCCAGTACAGGCCCTCGAAGCTGCCGAGCCAGTGCCGCTCCCCATCGATGCGCAGCTGGAAGTAGTGGACGCCGTCGCCAGGGCCGCCAGCGCCCTCGGCGAGGGGGTCGAGGCCGTCGCTCGAGAGCTCCCAGCTGCCGCCCAGGTCTCCCGACCACCAGACGGCCTCTTCTGCGGTGGCCCCGAGGATCTCTTCCCCTGTGATGGCCAACACCCGGAGGCTCTCGGGTCCGGCATCGAGGTCCCACCACGTGTCTCCACCATCCTCGCTCAGGATGGGCGGCGCGCCACTGCGTCCGATCAACACCCTGTCGGCATCGACGGCGACGCTCAGCGCATCCCGAGGCTCGAGGAAGGCCAGGCCCCCATCCGATGTGACACGAAAGCTCCCGCCTGCCTGATCGACACCGACCAGGGCGTCGTCTCCGAGCTGAGCGAGGGCCACCGGCGCGGCCTCCAATTCCACCGCCAGGTCGACGAAGGCCTCACCGTCTGCACCTCGCCAGAGCCCGGTCGGCCCACCCACCACCACGCCTTGCGGGCCCTCGCTGCAGGCCGTGAGGCCGTCTGGACCGCTGACGGTGGCCCACGTGGCGCCGGCGTCTCCGGTCGACCAGAGGCTGCCCTCGGGGTCGGCCACCAGCCAGTCGGTCGCCGAGAGCGCGATGGCGCAGAGGGGCTGGCCGCTGGCCCAGGTGACCATGTCGAAGGTGTGACCGTCGTCGCTGCTGGCGGCCAGCACGTTGCTGTCGTTGGTGAGCACCGTGCCGTCCGGTGCGAGCGAGAGCACGCTGGCCACGTCATGAGGCGAGTGGGCCAGGGCGGCTGCGACGTAGGCGATCCACCACACGACCTCACGGTAGCCTGCCTCGCCGCTGCATGTGCGGGGACGGCGTGGTATCTGGCCGGATGCGGATGGAGGTGCCCATGGTCGGCGCGCGTGCACTGAGCCTGTGGATGGCGGGACAGCTCTTCCTGGCAGGCTGCAACGGTGACAAGCCGGCAGGGGCCGACACCTCGGGCGGTGCCGACACAGGGGAGGGGGCCTGGAGGCCGGATCTCGTGTGTCCGGGCGACGCTGGCTGCGAGGACAACACGGGCGCCCTGCAGGTCGGGGCGGCCGCCATCGTGGTGACCCCGGACTGCTTCGAGAGCTGGACCGACCTCGACGGAAATGGCGAGTACGACAGCAACGAGGAGTCCTTCCTCGACTGCGGCTGCGACCGCCTGTGTGACGGCGACGAGGGCTACCCAGGCGCCGACGACGGTGAGGAAGACGGAGACTTCCAGGCCATCTGGATGGCGGGCTTCCAGCAGAGTCGGCCGGCGTCGGATGTGCACGACGATCTCTGGGCGCGGGCCCTGGTGGTCGAGAGCGGCGACACCACCGTGGCCATCGTGTCACTCGACGTGGTGGGCTGGTTCTACAACGATGCCTTGCTCATCCGCGACGAGGTGCTCGCCCGTGGTCTGGACGTCGATCAGGTGGTGGTGCACGCGACCCACCAGCACGAAGGCCCTGACACCCTGGGCCAGTGGGGAGGACGCCTGGGCGAGTCCGGCGTCGACCCCCGCTTCAAGGCGCTGGTCATCGAGGGGGCGGCCGACGCCATCGAAGAAGCGGTCGGCTCAGCGCAGCCGGCGACCATGTTCGCTGGCTCCATCGACACGGCGGCACCCTTTGGCGACAAGGGCACCCGTGCCCTGGTGCGCGACTCTCGCGACCCGGTCATCGTCGACGAGATGATGTACACGGCCCGCTTCGTGGCCGAGGACGGCAGCACCATCGCCTCGGTCATCAACTGGGGCCAGCACCCCGAGGTCCTGAGCGACGAGAACACCTCCATCACCAGCGACTACCCGCACTACATGCGGGGAGCCGTCGAGAACGGCGTGATCTACGACTCCTACGAGGTGGAGGGGGTCGGCGGTGTCTGCATCTACCTCAACGCAAGCGTGGGCGGCTTGATGACGCCGCTGGGCATCACCATCACCGATGGGGAAGGCACCGAGCACAGCTCGTCGGACTTCGCCAAGGCCGAGGCCATGGGCAAGGTTCTGGCCGAGCTCGCCCTCCAGTCCATGGCGGAGGACACCGAGCAGAGCGACCCCACCGTCGCCGTCCGCTCGGCGGAGTTCTTCATCCCCATTCAGAACTACGCCTTCCAGGCCATGTTCCTCATCGGCGTCTTCGATCGACCCGTCTACAACTTCGACGAAGACGAGGACCTCGACGACGACAACGTGCCGGAGCTGTTGAGCCGCATGGACGTCGTCGACATCGGCGGCGTGCAGATCCTGACGGTGCCGGGCGAGCTCTTCCCCGAGCTGGCCATCGGTGGCTACGACGGCAGCCACACCAACACCACCGAAGACGACTTCATCGATCCCGCGAACGAGAACCCGCCCGATCTGGACGCTGCCCCCGACGGTCCCTACTTGAAGGATCAGATGGGAGGCACCTACCCATGGCTCTTGGGTCTGGGCAACGACGAGATCGGCTACCTCGTGCCGAGCTACGACTACCAGCTCGACGAGTCTCTGCCTTACATCGAGGAGGCACCGGGCGACCACTACGAGGAGACCAACTCGGTGGGCCCAGACGCCGTGCCTGCCGTCCTGGACATGGGCGCCCGGCTCCTGTCCTGGTCCGCGGAGTGACGCCTCCCTCGGGGGACCGACCATGAGAAACCTCTACGATGTGCTCGGTGTTCCGCGTGACGCCGACCAGGCCCGAATCCGAAAGGAATTCAAGGTCCTGGCGCGCAAGTTCCACCCCGATCTCAACAAGGATGACGCCCAGGCCGCCGAGCGCTTCAAGGAGGTCAGCGCGGCCTACGAGGTGCTCGGTGACGACCAGCGGCGTGCCGACTACGACGAGTTCGGCGAGGCCTCTCTGCGGACGGGCTTCGACCGGGCCCGTGCTCGGCAGTACCGCTCCATGGGCGGCGGCTTCCCGGGGTTCGGGGGCGGCGGCGGAGGTGGTGTCGGTCTCGACGAGCTCTTCGGCTCGCTCTTTGCCCAGCAGGGGCGGAGCCGGCCGCGGGGGCCCGGCCGGGGCTCTGACATCGAGGCCGAGCTCCACGTCTCCATTCCTGATCTGGTGCAAGGCACCGCACAGGTCGTCGACGTGAGGCGGCCTGCGGCCTGTGGCTCCTGCGGTGGCCGGGGTGGAACGAGCCGAAAGACCTGTGGTGGCTGTCGAGGCAGTGGACGGATGTCCCTGGGGGGCGGCATGGCCCTTCCGTGCAACCAGTGCGGGGGAGATGGCGTGGTCTTCGAGCAGGAGTGCATCGCCTGTGGCACCACAGGCCGCACGATGAAGTCGGAACGCCTCAAGATCCGAGTCCCGCCGGGCACCAACGATGGGCAGACCATCCGACTTCGGGGCAAGGGTGGCGTCGGGCAGCGAGGCGGACCAGCCGGTGATCTACGACTCACGCTGCGGCTCCGTGCTCACCCGCGCCTGCGGCGAAAGGGCGATCAGCTCGAGATGGACGTGCCGATCACCATCGCAGAGGCGGTGGCGGGAGGACGCATCGAGGTGCCCACGCCGGATGGTGGTTCGGTGAAGCTCAAGGTGCCTCCTGGCAGTGGTGGCGGACGGAGGCTGCGCCTGCGGGGCAAGGGGCTGCCGACCGGCAAGGACACGCGGGGAGACCTGATGTTGGTGCTTCGTCCCATGGCTCCCGAGGGCGATGACCCGGAGCTGTTGCGCCTCGCCCAGGCCCTGGACGCCTTCTACGAAGAGGACCCCCGAGCGGGCATGGAGCTGTAGCTTCGCCCGCTCCGAACGGGCGGCCCACCCGCGCTTTGGGCTTGATCGGAGGCTCAGCAGACACTATTGGGGCTGGACGCTCGGGGGCCCCCAACCATGGCTTCCCTGAATTGGAGGACGACATGCGCAGGTTCGTGTGCTTGGCAGCGCTGGCTATTGGCTGCAGCGCCGGCGACAAGGGCGGCAGCGGCAGCGGAAGCGGAGACGGCGGCGTCGACGACACCGGAGAGACCTCCAGCGGGGCCGACTTCGCGGACTTCATCGATGTGACCGAGGCTCCCATCGGCGACTTCACGGGCTTCGAGGGTGGCTTCGACGAAGCGGGCGGCTGGTGGACCCAGGACGTCGATCCCGACAAGGTGGCGACCACCGAGCTCCAGGCCATCGCCTCGGACTTCGAGACCGGCGAGGTCGTCAAGGGTGCGACGGTCGAGTACTGGTTCGGCGATGCCGTCAGCGGCGTCGCCGACGTCAAGAGCGAGACCGACTCCAACGGCGAGACCACGTTCAGCGGCATCCCCACCTGCCAGGCCATGACCTACAAGGTGTCGACCGATCCCGATCTCGACGCCACCAAGGACACCTACGAGGCCCATCAGGTCTACCAAGACGAAGGGGGCCTGGTCTCCGATGAGGTCAACTCGGTCTCTGTGACCACCTACCGCCTCATCCCATCGCTGCTGGGCGTCAGCGTCGACGAGGACAAGGCGGTCGTGGCCGGCACCGCCTTCGACATCAACGAAGACCCCATCC
>JAERSX010000023.1 GCA_016845285.1 Deltaproteobacteria bacterium
TCCACGCCCAACCCCGGGTGCGAGCCGCTCTACACCGACGTGCTCACCGCCAGCCCCTCAGGCTGGATGATGGGCTTCTGCCGAGGCGATCCCACCTGCACAGCCAGCCTCGAGGCACGCATCCTCGAGGTGGCCGATCTCATCGAAGATGACGACCTCGTGGGCCAGATGCACACCCTGCGCGACCAGCTCGACCCCTACGCGGGCGAAGAGGTGTACGTGAACTGGACCCTGGACGATCGGGAGGCCCGCGTGGACTGCTTCATCGAGTGGACCGCGCGCCGGCCTGACGAGCTTCGAGCCTGGCTGGAGGGCTAGGACCCAGCGGCTCCACAGAGCCTCAGGGCAGGCCGTTCTGGTGGAGGTCGAAGCCCACCAGGCGCAGCCGCGCATACTCCATGAAGTCGAAGTCGATGGGCGAGTGGGCCGCCTGCACCACCGCCCAGCTGCCCCACCACAGGTGGTTTGGCAGCACGAAGAAGTCGACGACGTCGCAGAACTCGTCGACATCGGGGTCCGTGAGCCCGGGCCCGAGGTAGTGCCTGCAGAACGCTCTGCGCGCGCTCCGGCGGGGAAAGTGCGCGACGAAGTCGGAGTCGAAGCCGGCGTACTCACAGAAGTGGTTGGCCACGTCGAAGGCCGCAGGAGCCCGAGCGCCGTACTCGAAGTCGATGAAGCGGACCTCGCGGGTGACCTCGTGGACGAGGATGTTTCCGGAGAGCAGATCGTTGTGGGCGAGGACGGGCGCCACCGCAGCCATGCCCCCCGCACCCGCGGCGCCCGGCACGATCTCTGCGCGCCACCGGGCCTCGAGATCCTCGAGAGCGGCGGCGTAGCGCGACAGCTTCAGGTCGGCGTGGCGCGCGGCATCCGCACCGGCAAAGGAGAGCCCCTGCGCGAGCTTCATCCAGCGCCGAAGGGTGTCCCAGGTGCTGGGCGGGTCATCCCACTGGATGGCGTGGAGCTCCGCCAGCTTGCGGGCGGTCGACGCGGCATGCTGTCCCATCTCATGGGGCTCAAGGGCTCGGAAGCCCTCCAGGAAGCCCTCCACACGCCCGTTCTCGAAGCGGCCCAGGTAGGGGGGCGCCTGCCCGAAGCCGGAGAGACGGGCGAAGAGGCGGTTCTCCCGCTCCCGGTCGATGACCACCTCGGTCTTGGGGCCGTAGATGCGCACCAAGATGGGGGGGCGGCCAGGTGCCTGCAAGCGGAACAGGGCGTTGGTGATGCCGCCGCCGATGACGTCGACCTCCGCTTCGGCACCCGCACCCTCCCAGGCCGGCACGATGGCGGCCGCCACAGCCAGGAGCTGGGCGTCTCGGTCGCCCTGATCGAGGTCGACCCACACCGGCAAGATGTGGCTGGCGTCATCCCGGTAAGGTCCGTTCAGGGGGTCCACACAGCCTCCCAGGCACCGCTGGCCAGGTCGACGAGATCGAGCTGCACGGGGGCCTCACCAGGTCGCCCGACGTAGTCCCGGATGCCCACCGCCGCCGCTCCCGTGATGGTGAGGCGACCGCCCTCCAGGCGCCCGTGCCCCCACTGACGGTTGGCACGAAGGGAGTGGTAGAGGCCGGGATCCTCGGCGACCTCCATGAGTGAGCCGTCGCGGTGGAAGCGGAGCTCGACCACCACAGGATCTCGAATGTTAAGGGTCGAGGCCAAGATCTGATGACCCGCCCGAAGACACCGGGTGGGGCGACCACACCTGTGCTCGGCGAGCGGCGCCACGAGACCGTGGTAGCTGTGCCAGCCGAGAGCACCCGTGAGCTTGAAGACCCCTCGGTCGGGCTTGCGCTGGTGGCGGAAGACGACCTCGGAAGTCACGGGGCCGTCCGCAGCCGCGGGGCCCACGAGGAAAACAGCGAGCAGTGCGGAACCGAGCACCACCCCAGGGTAGTCCAGACGACGCATCTCCGCCGAGCCCTCGTGGCTCGAACCCGGTGTCTCAGCTCATCCGAGCGAGGCTGGTCCAGTCCACATGGACCGGCTCTTCGGGCGCATCCACCCGTCGGAAGGTGTGGGCTCCGAAGTAGTCGCGCTGGGCCTGGATGAGAGAGGCTGTGCCCCGAGCCTGCCGCAGGCTGTCGAACCACATCAGCGAGGCCGACAGGGCGGGCACCGGGTAGCCACCGGCGACGGCAGCACCCACCACGCGACGCCATGAGGGCAGCGTCTGGCGGAGCTCCGCCGCAAATCCTGGAGCGAGGACCAGCAGGGGGAGCTCCGGGTCCTCCGAGAGGGCGCTGTGGACCCGATCGAGGAATGCTGCACGGATGATGCAGCCCGACTTCCAGATCCGGCTCACGCCGGCGAGATCGGTGTCGTAGCCCCGCTCGACCGACTGGGCGCGCAACAGATCGAAGCCCTGGGAGTAGGACATGAGCTTGGATGCGTAGAGGGCAGCCTCCAGGTCGGGGGTGCGCACCGCGGACAGGCGCGGCAGCGGCTCGGCGAAGACGCCGGCGGCACGGGCGCGGTCGGCCTTGCGAGCGGAGACGACTCGGCCGTCGACCGCAGCCGCGATGGTGGGCACGGCCACCCCCGACTCCACGGCGTCCCGCACGGTCCATCGGCCGGTACCCTTCTGGCCGGCCACGTCCAGGATCCGGTCGACGAGGGGGTGTTCCGCGCCGCCTCCTGAGGGGTCGACGGCACCCACGATGTCGGCGGTGATCTGAACGAGGTAGCTCTCGAGACGCCCGTCGTTCCACCGCGCGAAGGTCTCGGCCTGTTCGGCAGGCGACTGCCCCAGGCCATGACGCAAGAGCGACCAGATCTCGGAGATGAGCTGCATGTCGCCGTACTCGATGCCGTTGTGGACCATCTTGACGGCGTGTCCTGCGCTGCGGTGGCCACACCAGCCCACGCAGGGGCCCGAGTCACTGACGGCAGCCGCTGGCTCGAGCAGAGGCCGCAGCGACGACCAAGACGTCGGCGAGCCACCGGGCATCATGGCCGGTCCACGAAGCGCCCCCTCCTGTCCCCCGCTCACGCCCATCC
>JAERSX010000024.1 GCA_016845285.1 Deltaproteobacteria bacterium
CTCACTACTGGTCCGCCCCTTGGGGCCTTCCTCTTCTGGTCGCCAGCCTGTGTGCTGCTGGCTGCGCACCGGCCGAGCCCGAACAGGTGGCCGTCGTCGATGGGTCTCTGGAGGGGACGGCCTCGCGGATCCGGGGAGCGACCGCGCTGCGGTACACCCTGCACACCGAGATGGATCTCGCGCGCTTCTCCAGGGCGGAGGTGAGCGGCACGCTGGAGGTTCGCTACGACGAGGAGCTCTTCACCGACGGCGATGAGGTCACCTTCCGGCGGACCCTCGACCCGGAGCTGGAGCTCGAGGAGCCCCGTGAGGGCGATGTCGCGCTCATGGGAACGCAGTCCTGGTCGCTCATCGACGGAGTGGTCTCGGAGTACACCTTGCCCATCGAGGCGATGAGGACGGGGGACGACGCCAGCTACGCGTCTTTCCGTGCGACATCTGGACACCACGAGGTCGTGGACTGGCAGCGGGCGACCGCCGAGCTGAGTGCTGGCTACGGTCTGCGCTGGCGAACCATCGAGGCCGAGACCCATCCCTTGGATGGCGGCACGACGGAGACCGGTCGCCTGCGCATCGGTCCGGGCGACGAGGCGAACTTCCGCGGCAGCTACGACGAGGACGGGGTCCTCCGGGAGGCGGAGATCTGGCTCTTGCAGGACCAGGTGGTCCGACGCCTGGTGGTCTCCACCTGGGGCACGGTCGCCGTCGACGACGGTCTGTTCGCCGCCCACGCCACGGCCACGCTGCGGTTGGACCCAGTCGCCACCGACGGTGGCGTGGAGCTTGGGCACTGGACCTTCGACTTCCAGGGCTTCGAGCAGCTCTCCGGGGAGACCTACAAGACCGTGTCCCAGGTCTCGCCTCCGCAGGGGGCGCTCACGGCGGCAGCCTCGAGCAAGGAAGACGAGCGTGGGGGCGATGGCGACGGGGCTGAGTCGGGCGGTGAGGTGATCCGAGACTCAGGGTTGACCGAGACCGAAGACGACCAGTGTGCGGAGTGCAAGGAGGAGTGGGTCACCCAAGAGGACCTCCTGGGCGGCGGCGAGTGCGAGCACGGCCCCGAGCACGACACCAGCGCCGCTTGTGTGGCGGCCATGGCTGCCAGGGCGGATCCCCTCTGTGTCGAGGCCGGCGGTGCCTGTGAGTGCTTCACCTGCCACGGGTTCCCATACAGCGACCCGTTCTCGCTCGACTGCGAAGGCGAGATCCAGGAATACGTGGCCTGGTGTCAGCTTGGCGACCCCGACCTCACCTGCAAGACAAAGCCCACGCGCAAGGGTGTGAAGAAGAAGCTTGTCGAGCAGACTCCGTCGGGAGGCGCCTGCGATGGTGCCAACGGAGGCATGGAGCAGTCGACCTTGTGTGGCTCCCCGGAGAACGAGCCCGGGACCGTCACCGGGGCCTGCCTTGCGACCAACTGTGTCTCGACGGGTGCCCTTCAGGCCACCCAGTTGGGCATGCTCCACGAGTGCCAAGACAAGTAGCCATGGTGAGACCGGCGACTGCCCCGACAGGGTTCCGTCGATGCTCCGCGACATCGGCGTGTCATCGCTCGACGGTGCGGTGACTGAGAGAGTGTGGGTGGCATGAGGCGTCCGCCCGAGGAGGGCCCATGGCCCAAGCGGTCCCACACCTCCACCTGGCTCCCGATCTCTCCGACCTGCTCGGTCGGCCTGCGGCTTCCTCGCTGCCCACCGCCACCCCCATCCAGGTCGAGGTGGATCTGCTGCAGACCTTGGGCAGCGGGTCGCACGGCATCGTCTGGCTGGCGCGCTACCGCACGAGCTCTGGCATCGCCCGCCTCGCGGCGGTCAAGGTGCTGCACACCGACCTGGGGGCTGGCGGACAGCATGCCGCGCGCTTGCGCGATGAGGCCCGCATGCTCGCGTGTCTTCGTCACCGGGCCGTGGTGGGCCTCATCGATCTGCTGGACGTGGACGGCCGGCCCGCCCTGGTGACCGAGTACGTCGAGGGCATCGACCTACGCGACCTGCTCCGCGGCGGCCGGCTGGGGACTCGAGCCACCGCGGAGCTCGTGGCCGAGCTGGCCGGTGCCCTGGAGGAGGCTCACGCAGGTGTGCCGGATCGCGACGGCCATCTCGTGGAGATCATCCACCGCGATCTCAAGCCAGGCAACGTCCGCCTCACCCGCTCCGGGGGGGTGCGCCTCCTCGACTTCGGTGCCGGTCGGGCGCTCCTCGACGAGCGCGAGAGCCGGTCGGGTCTGTTCACCCTGGGCACCTGCGGCTACCTCGCTCCCGAGCTCGAGGACCACCAGGTGAGCTGTGCGGTCGACCTCTTCGGCCTGGGCGTGATGGCCTGGGAGTGCGCCACCGGTCAGTCCCTGGGTAGCCTCGCCGCCGACCCCGTCACCTACAACCGGCAGGTGTCCCTCGCCCTGGACCGCCTGCCAGATGCGGTGCTGCGCGGCCCCATCGGTGCTCTCCTCCGCTGGGAGCCGTTCGGGCGTCCCAGCGCCGGCGTCAATGTGCGGGTCTTCGAGGACATCGCCCGGAGGGCCGACGGCCCGGGTCTGCGCGCCATCGTGACGAGGCGCTGGGAGCTCCGCAGCCGCGAGGTCGGTCACACCGAGGTGTCTGGAGAGCCCACCATCACCGCGCTGGTGTTGCCCGACGACTCGCCGACGCTGCTGTACCGCTCGCGTCGCCGCCGGGCTGGTGTCGCCGTGCCGCCCGCACCGGTGGTTCCAGCCCCGCCTGTGTCGGTCCGGCCCCCTCCGCGGTACGCGACCGACACCGAGGGATGGAGCTCGGCCTTCCTGGCCTTCAGCCTGGCCATGCTCCTCGCCCTGGCCATGGCCAGCGTGATCATGTCGGGGGTGGGGCTCTGGGTGTTGACCCGCATCGGCTGAGGCACGCGATCACCGCCGCTCAGCAGACCTCCACCCGCGCACCTGGCGCCAACACAAAGCGCGTCGAGCCGCCTCGGCGGGTCCGCTCCACGAGGCTCGCCGGGTTCAGACCCGCGCGCACGAGGTCGCCGCGGGTTCGGTGGATGAGCACGTTGAGGTCGACGCGACCGCGACCCGGCACGTTGGGCCAGATGGCCGAGGCGAGCTGGTCGTCGGGGATGGCGTCGCCGGCGGAATACCCTCCCTTCGGTGCCAGGAGCGCGGCGAGGAGCCGAGCCCGAAGCTCCGAGAGCTGCAGGGTGCAGACGCCGGCACCGTCGGCCAGGTCGACCTCCAGCCGACCTCCCGAGGGAAGGAAGGTGAAGCGCACCCAGACCGGGCCCAGCTGAGCTCCGGCCATGACGGTTGGTGGCCGTTCGCTGGCCCCACCGGTCCGCAGCACCAGCGATGTGGCGCCCTCGGTGTCGCCGCCGAAGGTGATCCGATCCCAGTTCTGGGGGAGCTCTGTGGTGCCGGCCGGCACGGCGTCGTCGTTGAGTAGCCCTCCATCGGCACCGAACTCGACGGCGACGGCACCTCGGGCGGCGAAGAAGCGGAGGGCGACCGGTGGCCAGCCGTGGAGCTGCAGGTGATCGGTGGTGCCCCCACCGACGGTGAAGGGCAGGGCCCGCAGGCCATACCGGCGCCCGGAGTCGGTCTCGAGCGACCAGCCCTCGGCGGCCCACTCGCTGCCCAGGACGAGCTCCACTCGGAATCGACCTCCGGGGACCTCGAGGATGGCGCCGTCGTGGAGCAGCATGCGCCCGCGCCGCTCGGTGCCGTCGACGTGGGTGGCGTTCTTGCCGAGCACCAGCAGCTCGGGACCGTTCAGGGTGAGCAACACCAGCGCGTGGACCTGGCTGGCGCGGCCGTCCTCGAGGACGACGTCGCTGTCCCAGCGACGACCGAGCACCAACCCTCGCGGGGTCACGTGGAGCACGCTCCCGTCAGGACAGTGAAGCCGACAGCTGTGGGCACCCGATGTGGCCATGCCGAGACCATACTCCAGCGAAGGACATGCCTCCTCCCGTGGCAATCACCCTGCAATCGGTGCCAAGTCTAGCGTGGGCCAACGTGGGGTGAACCCGACGCGGGCGTCGTCCGCTCGCACACCCGGAGGCTCCATGTCGACCCTCGTCCAGTTCCTCGTCCTCGCCGGCTGCACCCAGCCCACCTGGCGCACGACCGCCGATCTCACGGACACGTCGGCCGATCCTTCCGACTCAGCGTCGGGGGATACCGAAGACACGGGTGGGTCCGACACCGGCGGCGACGGTGATGAGCTCGCCTGTGAGGACGCGGCCCCCGCTGCCGAGACGCTCGTGTTGGAGAGCTGTGCAGCCTGTCATGGCGCCGAGGGCACCGGGCAGGGCGGCTTCTCGACCATCGAGGACGTGCCCGCCATGGTGGACGCTGGCATGGTGGTCCCCGGCGAGCCCGACCAGAGCACCCTCTGGACCCGGGTCGCCGCTGGCGAGATGCCGCCCAGCGGTGCGCTGGAGGCCACCGAGCAGGCCATCCTCCACGACTGGATTGCCTGTGGGGCCGACGACTGGCGCACCGAGGCCGACCGCGGCTTCGTGTCGGATGCGGCGGTGTGGGAGGCGCTTCAGGCCGATCTCGACGTCCTCGATGACCGCGACCGCGAGAACGCCCGCTACCTCTCCCTGGTCCACCTGTACAACGCGGACGTGCCCGACGATCAGCTGGCCGCCCACGGTCGCGCCTTGTCCAAGCTCGTGGCCAGCCTCTCCTGGGAGCTGTCCACCTCGGAGCCGCTGCCTGTGGTCGCCCTCGACGCCGGCCTCGGCATCCCCACGGACATCAACGAGGCTGGTCTGGTCTATCGCCTCGACCTCGATGCCCTCGGCTGGGACGACGGTCCACCGGACCGTTGGGAGACCTTGCTCGCTGTCTACCCCTATGGGATCCGCCCCGAGACCACCGAGGCCGACCGGGTGCGCGAGCAGACCGGCAGCCGGCTGCCCGTGATCCATGGCGACTGGTTCGCCAGCGAGGCCAGTCGGCCGCCCCTCTACTACGACCTGCTCGGGATCGCCGACACGCGGGAGGGCTTCCTCGACCGCTTCCTCCCCTCCGACTTCCAGGACGACATGGACGCCGGCACCGTGGACTGTGCGGGCTTCCAGGAGTCGGGCGTGAGTGAGAACAATCGGGTGATCTGCCGACACGACGCCGTCTTCGGCTCGTGCTGGCTCAGCTACGACTTCGCGGCGAGCGACGGCGACCAGAACATCTTCAGCAACCCGACCGGGTTCGTCGAGTCTTCGGATGGCGGGGAGATCATCTGCTCACTGCGCACCGGGCAGCAGGCCTACTTCATCCACGACGCCGACGGCAACCGTCTCGACACCGCCCCGGTCGAGATCGTCTTCGACACCCACGCCGACGCGGCGTCCGTGGAGACGGGCCTCTCGTGTATGCGCTGCCACGACCAGGGGATGATCCCCAAGGAAGACGAGGTTCGGGATGCGGTGAGCGCCTACCCCGAGGTCTTCGACGAGGAGACCATTGCGCTGGTGGAGGACTGGTTCGCCACCCATGACCGCATGGATGCCTTCCTGACCACCGACACGGAGCGCTTCGTCAGTGCGAACGAGGCCCTCGGCATCAGCACCGAGGACACCGAGCCCGTCTGGCAGCTCGCCGAGGATCATGCGGCCACCGTCGATGCGGAGCGCGCTTCGGCAGAGCTGGGCCTGACCGCTGACGAGCTCGACGTCCTGCTCTACCTCGACGACGAGATCGCGCTGCAGCTCTACGCGCTCACCAACGGTGGCACGGTGACCCGTACGACCTTCGATGCCGTGGTGGCCGGGGCCATCTGCAGCTTCGAGCTCGGCGCCGAGTGCGGCGACGATGCCTGTGGTACCTCCGAGCTGGCCTGCCTCGAGGGACAGAGCTGCGACACCGACACGGGGACCTGCTCGCCCGAGTGACGGTGAGAGGGGACGTGATGCGGCTGTCGCAAGAGACCCGCGCTGCCAGGCAGCGCGGGTCGTGTCGTGTGTGCCTCGGTCAGGCGCCGAGGTCGACCGCAGGCTCCAGGCGGGGCTCCAGGACGATGGTGCCATCGGCCTCGACGGCTTGCTCCAGGCGCCAGGGCTTGTGTCCCGGGGCGGTCACGACCACGGTGTAGTGACCCGCGCCCACGGTCCATCCACCGGTGCCGGTGGCGTCGAGCTGCAGGGCTCCCTCGGGCCGACAGCTCGGGTCGCCGCCCTCCAGACGGACGGTGGCATGGGGGACGGTGCGGCCCACCTCGTCGCTCACGACGAAGCGCATGACGCCGCGGCGAGCGGGCATCAGGTCGACGCGCACCCGAGCGCCGTCTCTGTCGGCGAGGCCCTTGCGGGTGCCGGCCAGACAGGGGCCGGCCTCGACCTGCACGGCGAAGGCGGTGCCGGCGGTCACGGGGATCACGCCGGTGCCGCCTGTGAGCTGGACGCGCTGGCGGCCCTCGCTCGTGCGGACCTCGACGGTGGCCTCGGGCACGGGTTGTCCGAGGTGGCGTAGCTCCAGGTGCAGGGA
>JAERSX010000025.1 GCA_016845285.1 Deltaproteobacteria bacterium
TGGTGAGACCGGCCGCCCCATCAGCTACGCCGCCAGCGGCGCCCGCCTGCCCGTCTCGAACACGCCGGCCCTGGCCTGGCAGCGTCTCTTCGGGCTCACGGCCAACGCCGACCCCCTCGTGCTGCGCCAGCGAGACGCCCTGGCCTGGGCGAACGAGCAGTACCGGGCCTCCGCTGCGCGGCTCGGCTCCGAGGCCAGCGCCCGGCTCTCCACCCAGCGGGCCCTGGTGGAGGGGCTCGCCGATCGCATCGAGGGGCTCGCGGGCCTCGAGTGCGGGGAGCTCCCCGAGCTGCCCGGCGAGCTCGAGGCCTTCGACGACAGCTTCGATGCCTGCTCCGAGCTGGTGGCCGCCGCCTTCGCCTGTGACATCACGCGGGTGGCCACCCTGTCCATGGGGGAGATGCCCACCTCGGACTTCGGCTGGGACGACGTCACCGACGATGTGCACAAGGGCCTCGCCCACAACATCTACGACGATGCCGACGCCCACCAGGCCATGACCGACTACCTCGAGCGGCACGCCGGCCAGGTGGCCCGCCTCCTCGACCTGCTCGCGGCCACCCCCGACGTGGACGGCCGCTCGCTGCTCGACAACACCCTGGTGGTCTGGGGCTCGGAGCTGGCCGACGGCTGGCACGGCTACCGGCACTGGAACCCCGTGCTCTTCGGAGGCTCCTGGGCCTTCCGACAGGGCGTGTACCACTACTGGCCCCACGAGACCCCGTCGTCTGTGCTGGTGCCCTCGAGCGTCGACAGCTCCGGCTATGTCGACCTCTGCGGCCGTCCGCACCAGCGCCTCCTGGTGAGCATCGCGCACGCCATGGGGGTGGAGGTGGACGCCGTGGGTATCGATACCGTGCAGGGTCAGGCTGGCGACTGGATCGACTGTCGTGGCCCCCTCGAAGAGCTGAGCTGATGGAGCACCCCATGAACCGCATGCCCACCTTCCTCTCCACCGTGCTGCTGTTGGTCCTGGCCTGCGGCGACAAGGACGAGCCCGCAGCCGACGACGCCTTCTGGGAGGTCGACACCGGCGCCACCGACGACGCCGGTGACGACGACGACGACGGCGGCGGCAAGGACGACGACGACGGCAAGGACGACGACAAGGAAGGCGACGGCTTCGGCGTGTTCGCCGGCGAGCTCGACGCCGAGGCCGGCACGGGCACCATCTCCTACATGGTGTACGACAGCGCCTACGCCGTGGTCTGCACCGTCGACTACGACGCCTCCGGAGCCGAGCTGACGGAGGACTGCGACGACTGTGACGCGGCCTTCGTCATCCCCTACGGCGCTCCCACCACTGACGATCCCGAGGCCTGCGAGGCGTACATTGGCTACGAGGGCGGCGAGGTGAGCGTCGGCCACAGCGACGACGGCTCGGTCTTGTGGATGGACAAGGGCGGCTGGACCAAGGTCGACGCCAAGTCCGAGATCAGCGGCGGTGTCTGGAGCTTTCAGGCCTACGCTGGCTGATGCAGCAGGGTCTGCCCGCTCTCGATCTCGGGGTCCTCTACCGGGACCACCACCGCATGGTGCGGCGCCGCGTTCGGCGGATGGTGGGCGACGAGCAGGCCGACGAGCTCGTGCAGCAGGCCTTCGCCCAGGCGCTGGCCCGCCAGGAGACCTACCGAGGGGAGGCCTCGCCTGTGGCCTGGCTCTACCAGATCGCCACCCGCGTGTGTCTGCACCACCTCCGGGACGGCAAGCGCCGCGCGGCCCTGCTCGCCGCTCACGGTCCTCCTGCCTGGTGTCGTCCCGACTCCCCCAGCACCGCCGAGGCCACGGCCTTCCTGGGGCAGCTCTGGAGCCGGCTGCCCGCCGAGCTCGCCGAGATCGGCACCTACCACTACCTCGACGGCCTCACCCAGACCGAGATCGCAGAAGTGCTGGGGTGTTCTCGCCGCACCGTCGGCCACCGCCTCGAAGCGCTCAGAGCCCGCGTCCGCAAGGACGCCGAACCCACCGGGAGGCTCCATGCTGCCCCATCC
Organism: Deltaproteobacteria bacterium; assembly: GCA_016845285.1. Taxonomy (GTDB): domain Bacteria; phylum Myxococcota_A; class UBA796; order UBA796; family UBA2385; genus BH17. The sequence continues at coordinate 1,992 of JAERSX010000025.1, forward strand.
CTCTGATCTCTCCCTCGAGCGCCTGCTGAAGGGGGAGGCTCGGCCCCCAGAAGAGCGCGAGCACCTGCACCGCTGTGACGTCTGCTGGTCGCGCTGGCAGGCCCTGCACGCCGACGAGGGCTGGTTGCAGCCCACCCGGTTGTCTCGACCGGCCCCATCACCGCCTCCCGCTCGGCTGCCGTGGATGGTCGCAGCGGGATCGACCGCCTTCGCCCTGGCCGCCCTCGCCCTGCTGGCCCTTCGACCCTCTCCTGACGCCATGCAGGCCGAGATCCTCGAGCTCGAGGGTCAGGTCGACACCCTGCAGGCCGAGGTGCGTGACTCCAAGAGCGAGCTGGAGGAGACGCTGCGCCGCCTGCCGCCGCCCACCTCAGCCGAGGAGGGGGCCGCACGCCCGGGCGCCGAGGCCCGGGTGGTGGAGGGCTCGACACCCGCCGAGCGTGCGCGTGTCGAGCGCCTGGTGGAAGAGCGCCTCGAGGCACGCGAGGCCGACCAACGAGAGGCCAAGACCAAGAGCCTCGACGCCGCCAAGGACGATGCCTTGCCTCGTGGCTCCGATGCCATCGGCCTGGCCGTGGACCGCCTGGTGGAGCTGGACGGGCTCGCAGAGGGGGCAGCCGCGACGGTGCAGGATCTGCTGGAAGACGAGATGGACGAGACCTGGCGCATCAAGGAAGCCGTCGCGGCGGGTGAGCTGTCCGAGAAGGAGGGCTGGGCGGACTGGACCTCGCTTCGGGGCGAGACCGACGAGGCGCTGCTCGAGCTGCTCGAGCCAGAAGAGGTCAAGGCCCTGCGGGAGGAGCTCGACGGCGGGGGCAAGTAGGCGGATCTCCGCCTGTGAGGCAGGCTCACGGGGGGCGGTGGGCTCCCATCCGAGCCGCCCCGTCAGGGTGAAGACCAGCCGCCGAAGCCAGCGGCGCCGCCCTCCTTGTACCGGACGAAGCGGAGCTCGAGCTCGGGCGACAGACCCATGTTCAGCCACTCCAAGGGGCTTCGGCCTCCGTGGGCGACCAGACGGTGAACCCTCGCACCGAGGGTTGCCTCGACGGGCGGAGAGACGGGTTCACGGCTCCTCTCGTGTGGTCGGTCCCTGCAGCGAGACCCAGGCGCTGTGCCACCGCTCCGGCCCCCCACCGGTGCGTGGGAACTTCGATAGACTGCCCGCGATGAACCTCCATTGCTCACCCACGCTCGCGCGGCGAACGACGCCGCTGATGCTGCTCCTCGGCACCGCGCACGCAGCGGACATCGTCACCCTCACCCCTGCGTCGCATGGGGCGCTCGCGGTGGCCATCGCGCACGATGCCGCCGCCAACCAGACCACCCTGCAGGCCCACCGCCTCGAC
>JAERSX010000026.1 GCA_016845285.1 Deltaproteobacteria bacterium
CACCGCCTCTGGAGCGTCGAGGGTCCAGACCAGCAGCCCATCGTCGGGGTGGCGCACCGGGTCGCCGAAGACACCGGTCAAGACCGTCTCCACATGCTCACCCTTGAAGTCCGGGTACAGCCGCTCGTGCAACACCAGGTAGCGGTAGCCCATGCGCTCCAGACCCATCCCGGCCACGACCAGGTCGAGCTCGGGCAGACGCGCAGGCAAGGCGCGGGCTCGGCTGGCCTCCAGGCGAATCAAGGTCGCGGTGAGTCGATTGGCCAGGAGTGCTCGCGGCATCGGGTCGTTGAGGCCCCAGGGCACCGGTCGACCGTGGGCCCGCTGGTACCACACGTACACCGCGCGCTCGAGGTTGGGCACGGTGAAGGGCAGATCGAGGACGGCACCCTGCACAGGGTCTTCGGCCATGTCCCAGTAGGCCTGTGGAATGCGGGCATCGCTCGTGGGTACCGGCAAGGCCGCCGGTGAGGCATTGCTCACCTCGAGCAGCACGACGACGCCCACCACAGCGACCATCACCGCCCGCGCCGGGACCGACCATCGGCGCAAGAGGTGGCGCAGGCCATGCGCCGCCAGCATGGCCAAGGCCAGGGACACACCGGTCACGAAGCGGAAGGGGTGAGAGATACGGTCGAACACCGGGAACGCATCGAAGAGCAACAAGAAGGGCATGGGGATGCGCCGGCCGCCGATCTCGGCGTACTCACCACCCACGTTCAGGTAGGGCCCCAGGCTGAAGGTGAAGAAGAAGAAGCCGAGCCAGATCCACAGCGAGAGCTCCCGGCTCCGGCGGGTGGCCCACAGCGCAACGCCCGACAGGAGCACCGCCGCCCAGCCCAGGTAGATCACGATGATGAGCTCTTCACCGTAGAGCGCGAAGAGATCGGGACTCGCCGTCTTGCCAGGGCGCAGAAAGGCCAGCACATCGGTGATGTTGTGGTTGAGCAGCGAGGCCTCGACGAAGCCCGGGTCCCGAGTCACGAGCGCATCGGTGGCCTCGAGCGAGGCCTGGAACACCGCCAGCATGGGGAGCACGAGCAACAGCGCCAGGCCAGCGCTTCCCACCAGGCGCGCCAGGCTGCGCCCCCACGGCACGCCCTTTGGCTGGCGGAGCGCCGTCCACACCACCAGGAGCAGTCCGCCCAAGGCGGCGAACAGCCCGTAGTACCAACTCGTCAACATGCAGGCCGCGCCCGACAGCCCGAGCGCCAGGGCTCGGCGCCAGGTCGGTCGGTCCAGGAGACGCAGCACGCACCACAAGCTGAGGGGAAGCCAGCCGGCACACACGGTCTCGGAGATGCCGTTGTAGGCCTGGCCGAGCAGGTGCGGTGAGGCCCCGTAGACCACCATGGCCAGGGCCGCGCAGATCGGATCGCCGGTGACCCGCCGGGCGAGCAACCAGGCCCCGAAGCCCGACAGCGCCAGCCCCGCCCACATCACAGCGTTGAAGGCCAGCACGGGGCCAGCCAACAGCTGCAAGGGGAGGCTGAGCAGCACCTGCACCGAGTCGATGAAGTAGAGCGAGCCACCGTCAGGCCAGCTGAGCAGCTCGGTGCGAAGGGGCAGTTCACCTCGGGCCAGCTCTTCGCCCACCCACCAGTAGCCCCAGACATGGTTCCAGCTGTCGTTGCCCGGATGGCCCACAAGAAGCGTGGTGGGATGAAGCACCAGGGGCCAGGTCAACACGCTGGCCTGCAAGGCCGCAGCGAGGGCGGCCAGGACAGCGGTTGGAACGGGAGGGCGAGGGGCCATTCGGCGCGAGCATAGCGCCGCAACGAGCCGGACCCCGACGCAGCGCGACATGGGGTCCCGCCGCAAGGCCATCGCTGGCTAGGGTACCGTCACGCGGTGCGTCGGCTTCCTGCCACCCTGCTGATGTCGATCCTGTCGACACTGAGCGCCTGTGAGGCGGAGCCTCAGGCCCTGCCCACCGAGGCGGCCATCTCCGAGTTGGATCGCAGCGCAGAGCCCCCGCTCTACCAGCTGCTCTACGACGCACCGCTGCTGCCGAGCCCCACCGCAGAGACCCAGCGCGTCCGGCTGTTGATCTGGCTCGTCCACATGGAGCTCAGCCCCAGCCAGCTCGCGCGCCTCGAAGAGCTCCGGGGCCTGGCGGCCGAGCGACTGGTACGCATCCAGGAGGCAGAGGCCCAGGTCGCAGCTCGGTATACGAGCGATCAAGACGAGATCTACGGGCAGATCTGGACCCTGCTGGAGGAGGGCGCGACCGTCGATGACGATCGCCTGACCGGTGCGACCGAGGCCCTGCGCGAGCTCCGAGGCGGAGGCAACCGCGAACGCGAGCTCCTGCGGGTCCGCCTCGAAGGCATCCGCGGAATCCTGGAGGCACAGCGCGACTTCCTGCGCACGCTCTCGCCCCGCCAGGAACAGCTCATGGCCGACGCCCTCTTCTTCCTTCGTCATGCCCTCGACCCCGTGGCCCAGCCCGGCAGCTTCCGTGAGCTCATCGGCACCACCTACGACCCCGGTCAGTACGCGGTCCTCACCCGAGGCACCGGCGAGGTCTCTCGTGATCCTCTGGACATCGGGGGTCTGTGGTCGGACGAGCCC
>JAERSX010000027.1 GCA_016845285.1 Deltaproteobacteria bacterium
GGCGAGGACTTCAGCCTCGACGGCACGAACCTGCAACGAATCTCCCTGCCGCGGCTGCAAAGCGTGGGCGAGGACCTGGCGTTGAGTGGGATCAACGACGAGGCGGGCTTCAGCGGATTCTCCTCGCTACGCTCGGTGGGCGGCGATGGGCACGTGTCCGGCACGGCCACCGACGCCAGCGGTCTGTCCGGCCTCCGCACTGTGGGCGGGGATCTCGACGTGGTTGCCTTGAATGTGAGCGATCCGAGCTTCCTGGGAGGTCTCGACGAGCTCGGCGACCACCTCCGGTTCTACGGCACAGACATCCGTAGCCTGGAGGGCCTCGAGCTCGAGCACATCCACGGGAGCCTCAAGCTCTACTCCAACGACGAGCTCACGAGCCTGGAGGGGGCCGACAAGCTCACCACCATCAGCGGCTCCTTGTGGATCTGCGACACGGACTACGCCGGCAACGGCTCACTGGTGCGGTTGACGGGCATGGATGCTCTGGTGTCCGTGGGGGACATGTACTTCGAGGAGTGCGAGGCTCTCGAAGAGATCGTGGGCTTCGGTGCCCTCCAGGAGGCCGGCGACATCCGGATCTCGGGCCATTCCGTGCTCGAGCGGGTGTCGGGCTTCGAGCGCCTCGAGAGTGCCGACTCGCTGCGCGTCACCAGCAACGAGATCCTGACCGACCTCGGCGCCTTCCGGGGCATCACGGTGGGCGACGTCGCGATCAACTACAACTCCAGCTTGTGCCAGTCCGACATCGATGAGCTCGTCCAGAGCATGACCATCACGGGCACTCACTACGACTTCGGTGGGAACAAGGACTGCTAGTCGGGCGACGAGCGCGCACGCCGGCTGGACAACCATCCGAGACCCTCCTGGCGGCGTCGCAGGCACCCCTGCGTCGGCGTGTAGACACGCGCCCGAGAGGGTGGAGTCGAGCCGACACCGACCACTGTCGGTCCCTACGGACGCGGTGAGAGCCTCCCTGCGGCCATCGTGACCTGGTCGAGAAACCACCGGACCCCCGGCTCGTCCCCCGCAGCAGCGCTACGGAAGAGCGACAGCTGCATCTCGGGGAGCCCGAACGGCACCTCCCGCTGCTCGAGACCGTAGACGTCGGCAGTGCTGGACATGGCCATGGACGGCACCGTGAGCAACAGGTCCGTCTGGGCGAGCACGGGGGCGGCCATGGTGAAGTAGGGAACCACTGCGCCGACGGTCCGCTGAATGCCCAGTGCGGCGGACCGACGGTCGATGGGGCCTGGTCCCCGGAGCTCGGACGTCCCGATCTGCAGGTGAGGGTAGGTGGACCAGGTTGCCAGGGACCAGTCCTGGAAGCCTGGGTGGCCCCTGCGACCGAACACGGCCCAAGACCACCCGCCCAGCGGCTCGGCTCGCACTCCCTCGTCCACGAGGGCACTCGGCCCGATCAGCGCGTCGTAGCGGCCCTCTGCGAGCTCCCGGACCGCACCCCCCGAGATTGGCGCCAGCTCCACGCGGACGCCCGGGGCGGAAAGCCCAACTGCCTGCAGCAGCCCTGGGATCAACGGCGCGACGAAGTCTGGGGCGGCCAGGCGAAAGGTACGGGCCGAGACGCGGGGGGCGAATGGTTCCGGACCCGAGAGCGTGCGCGTGAGCTGTTGAAGGACACGGGGCAGTGTCTCCGACAACCCTTCTGCTCGGATGGTCAACCGCATTCGCCGGCCGTCTCGGACCAAGAGCTCGTCTCCGAAGAGCTCGCGGAGCCGCTTCAGTGCGTGACTGACCGCGGACGGCGTGACATGGAGCTGTCGCGCGGCACGACTGACGCTTTGTTCCCGAAGCAGGACGTCGAGAACGACGAGCAGGTTGAGGTCGACTCGTCTGAGTTGAATCTCACTCACTTCACATGAATCCTTTTCGTTTGATTCATTTTACTGGGCAAGCCACCTTGACCCCAGCGAACCGCGGCTGTCCCCTGAAGATGGAGCGTCACATGACGAACGCCACAGAGCGCACGGTGGTCATCACGGGGGGCACCGGTGGCATCGGTCTCCAGAGCGCGATGGGCATCGCGAGGACAGGCGCCCGTGTCCTCGTCACGGGTAGGGACCGAGGCCGCGGAGAGGCTGCGCAGGCCCGTCTCATCGAGGAGACGGGCAACGAGCGCGTGCAGCTCGTGATCGGCGATGTCTCGTCCGTCGGGGGTGTCGACGCCCTCGCGGCGGCCTTGACCACGCGAACCGAGCGCATCGATGTGCTCGTGAACAACGCGGGCTACCTGGGCAACGAGCCCAGCACGAGCGAGGACGGCCTCGAGATGCACTTCGCGGTGAACGTGCTCGCGCCGTGGCGGCTGGCGCAGGCGCTTCTTCCCGTGCTGAGGGCAACGGGGAACGCCCGGATCGTGAACATCACCGGGGGCGACAAGCCGGCCGCCGTCGATGTCGACAACCTCATGGCTGAGAAGGGCTTTCGAGGCCTGATGACCTACACGCACTCGAAGAGTGTGATGGAGTCCATGTCGATGGCGCTCTCGCGGGAGCTGGAACCCCATGGGGTGAGCGTCAACATCGTGTTCCCCGGCCGGGCGTCGACCAACATGACGCGCTCCCTCTCCAGCTCGGGGCTCCCGGGCGCCATGAAGCTCATGCTGCCCTTCTTCCGACTGTTCTTCGCAGACGACGGTGGCAAGAGCGCGGCCAAGGCCGCGAGGTCCACCATCTGGGCGGCCACGACCTCGGACCTCGACGGGGTCACGGGGCGCTACTTCGACACGAATTCGAAGGAGACGAAGCTACACCCCACGGCCTACGACCCCCAGGTCCAGCGCTGCATCCTCGCCGCCATCGAGCAGGCCACGGGGGGCGGGGCAACCTGAGGCTGGGCCTGCTCCGTCCCCGGTTGATGGCCGTCGTGCGACACGCCTTCAGAGGGTGCGGTCGAGGGTACGGCCTGTGGTCTCGTCCCAGGTCTCCAACATGGTGGCGTTGGCCGCGTACATTGCCAGGGCGATGCGCTGGTTCACGAGGTCGGACTCGAGCCCGATCGACGACAACATGCGCATCTCTTCGATCTCGGCCGTCGACAGGCCATTGGTCTTCAGGACCGAGTCGAGGC
>JAERSX010000028.1 GCA_016845285.1 Deltaproteobacteria bacterium
GCCCCACCCCCATCCCCCACGCGGTCTCGCGCGCCAACGGCGTGGTCATCAACCACCTCGGCGCCACCATGAACGCCGTGGTGGAAGGGGTCAAAGACCTCGCCCGCTACGCCTTCCAGACCGACGCCGAGCACGTCCTGGGCGTCGCCGGCCCGGCCTCGGCCGCCATGGAGATGGGCCTGGCCAACCTGGTCTGGCCCGAGCGCCGCGTCATCTGCGTGGTGCAGGGGACCTTCAGCGGACGCATGGCCGAGATGGCTGCTGGCTTGGGCGCCGAGGTCCACCGTGTGGAGGTGCCCGTGGGCCGCTCCGTCGATGTGGACGACATCCGAGCGGCCCTCGCGACCCACGGCGCCGACCTCGTCACCCTGGTGCAGGGCGAGACGTCGAGCGGCGTGCAGAATCGGTCCCTCGACGAGATCGCCCGTGTCTGCACCGCAGCCGGCGCCCTGCTCATGGTCGACGCCGTGTGTACCCTCAGCACCACGCCGCTGCAGATGCGCGACTGGGGCATCGACGTGGTCATCACGGGCGGGCAGAAGGGGCTGGCCAGCATCCCCGGTGTGTCGCTCATCGCCCTGTCCGATCGTGCCTGGGAGACGGTCTGCCGCCGACCACGGCCCATGGCCCACTGGTGTCTCGACGCACAGCGCGCCTGGGGCTTCTGGGGTGAGCACACCTACCACTACACCGCACCCGTGCCGGGGATCCTGGCGCTCTACGAGGCACTTCGGCTCATCGCCGAGGAGACCCTGCCCGCCCGTCACGCACGCCACCGACGCTGCCAGCACGCCCTGGAGGCCGGCCTCGAGGGCGTGGGACTCGAGCCCTTCGTGGCACGACCCCATCGGCTGCGGAGCGTCATGGCCATCAAGCGACCCGAGGGCGTGGACAGCACCAGCCTCCGCCAGCGCATGGCCCGCCGCTACGGGGTGCAGATCGCCGGCGCCTTCGGACACGACATCGTGCGCATCGGGCAGATGGGCGAGCAGTGTCGGCCCCGCCACCTCTTCCGGGTGCTCCACGCCCTGGGCGCGAGCCTCCACGAGGAGGGATGCCGCGTGGACGTCGCCGCCGGCATGGCAGCCCTGGAGCGAGCCCTCGCAGAGCCCGCCTGAGGCAGACGAGACCGCTCGGTTAGGCCAGCAAGGACGCCCAGGCGCCGGAGGCCCCGTGTTCGATCGCTTCTTCCGCAACCCCGCCAAGCTGCAGGTCCCCAGCGCCGACGAGGCCCTGCCCGGCCGCGACACGCCCATCCCCGTGGCCCGCACCCATGCCGTCCTGGACAGCCCCCTGCAGGCCCCGTTTCCCGAGGGCACACAGCTGGCCATGTTCGGCATGGGCTGCTTCTGGGGAGCGGAGCGGAAGTTCTGGACCCTGCCGGGCGTGGTGTCGACCGCCGTGGGCTACGCCGCCGGCCACACCCACAACCCCCACTACAAGGAGGTCTGCTCGGGACGCACCGGCCACAACGAGGTGGTCCGCGTGGCCTACGACCCCACCCGTGTCGACTACCGCACCCTCCTCAAGACCTTCTGGGAGAACCACGACCCCACCCAAGGCATGCGCCAAGGAAATGATGTGGGCACCCAGTACCGCAGCGGGATCTATTGCTACGACGACACGCAGCGGGAGCTCGCGGAGGGGATGAAGGCGACCTACGGCGATGCGCTGACGGCAGCCGGGCGCGGTCAGATCACCACCGAGATCATCGACGCGCCTGCTTTTTACTTCGCAGAGGACTATCACCAGCAGTACCTGCACAAGAACCCCGGTGGGTACTGCAACCACGGGTTCAACGGTGTCTCGTGCCCCATCGGGACGGGGGTCGAGGCGGACAGGCGGCACTAGCGGTCTCGACCGAGTACAGCTGAGCCACCAGCCCCCGAATGTGGACAGTTCTGGTGCGGTGGAGCTGCCGAGGCCACGCTGAGCCCCGTGGAGGCCGTCTTGTCGGGGGCGTGTCGGCACGCCGACGCAGGGGTGCCCACGGAGAAACCAGGAGGGTAGCGCCGAGGGCTGGAACCTGCCGTCTACCTTCGAGACCGCCGACCTCGGCCTGACTGCGGATCGGATCTGATGCGTGCTCGCCACAAAGCTACAGGACGGGCTACGATGACTGAAGGAGCCAGCATGCACCGCGCTGCCGCCATCATTCTCGCTTCCCTCGTGATCGGGTGCGCAGCCCCGATCCCTGCCCCGGTCGACGTCGAACTGACGCAATATACCTCTGACTCCGAATGGGACGTAATGCGGGGCGAGACCTCCAAGGTCAAGGTTCAATGGCGGAACGCCGAGCCGGACACCCATCATGTACACATCTACACGGGTGCGCCTGGGTCGAACCCTTACGTCGACACCCTGTTTGGGTGTTCCAGGCAGGACGATTGCGACTGGCCCCCGAGCAGCTACACCACCACCGTCGAGCACTTCTCGCCTACGGGGTGCATTGCACTTCAGGCAGGCATCGAGGAGCACGAGGACGACGCGGAGGCCGGCAGCGAGGTGATCGATCCGAAGGGCACGACGCACAGCAATCTGACGGAACGCGTCTGTCTCGACTGACGATGGACCCGCCCCTTTCGCTCGGTCTGCGATCGGCGTAGTCTGCGCGGCAGTTGGTTGGGCTCCTACTCACCTGCTCAGGGGCCAGTGGCTTACGCCCCTCTGTCGTTCAGCCCTCGACCTACGAGCCCTAACGGATAGGCAGCATTAGCGGTTTCGACCAAGTACATCTGAGCCACCAACCCCAACTGTAGACGGGTACGGTGCGGTGGAGCTGCCGAGGTCACGCTGAGAGGATGCGCCCGACATAGCTGGCAGCCTGTGCTTTGGTATCATAGCTGATTGTCGATTGTGTGTTCTTGTTACACTGGCAGCAGATGTCAACACCACACGTCGACGGGGTGCGAGAGCCCCACCAACGCACCTGGGAGAATTGATGGCGAAGAGGGATGTCTTGAATATCTGGATTGAACTGTCAAACATTCACTGTCACGACGAAGGCGATGGCTGGGGCAATGCCGAGCCCTACCTGTGGACCGTGTTCTTCAAGATCGACGGTGACACAGTGTCGGTGACCGACAGCCTGACGCTTGCGGGCTCGGCGACCGTGGTGACCACACCCGGGAGTCATGGAAACCTGGGCAACACGAACGTGGACGCCGGAGACAACGTGCCGATCCCTGCAGCCATCGGCTCTTGGGAGACGATCCTCAAGCCGATCCCGCTTCCGGACTTCGCCGCAGCGCTAGGCGACATCGGCGGCTACATCGGGTGTGTGGTGGTCCTCATGGAAGAGGACAACGTCAGCGACGATGGAGCAGAAGCGGGCCACGCGGCCCTCAACTCCGCGATTACATCCGCGATCAACGAGATCGTTGCAACCCGCAGCCTCACCAATGCGGAGGTGACAGACGCCGAGATCGACCAAATGAAGTCCGATGTCGCGAGCGCGATTGCCTCCGCGATCCAGGCGCAGCAGAACTTCTTCGAGAACATCTGGGCATGGGTGAACCCCGACGACCAGATCGGAGCGGAGGTCTTTCTGTGGAAAGCCGACGATCTCACCCCAGGTACCCAGACCTTCAACAAGCGCTGGACCAACGAAGGCGACTGGGAGCTCACAGGCTCGATCACCACATCGGTGTTCTGCCCAGGTGAGCTGCTTGAGGTGCTTTCCAACATCTTCACCTCGAGCGCTGCGGCTTCATCTATGCGGTCGTTCCGCAACAACAAGATGCGCGCCTACAAGGGCCTGCCCGAGTGGTGGAAGCTCATTGAGCGCAACACCGTCCAGATTCAGCGAGCCATCACCGAAGACCCGCGGATGGCCCGCGCGGCTGTGAAGGCGGCGGCGGACATGAAGGCCCTCCTCGACGACCCTGACAACCGCACGCTGACCGATGCCCAGGTCAAGAACGTGCGCAGCCTGCTTGCCGGTCTGAAGACGTCGTCGCTTCGACGCACGCGAAAGGACGCATCGGTCCTGGACGGCATGATTGGCCAGCTCGAAGGAAAGAAGCTCAGTCAAAGCTTCGAGATCCTGTCCGCGATCAAGCCCGGTCGTCGGCCACGGCTGGTCCTGCCCCTCGACCCCTCGGTCTTCACACCCACGGGGTTCTTCCGGGGGATCCGTCCACTGCCCCCGGTGGTCGAGCCCACCGACCCTTAAGCGGTGCACGCTCACCACTGCTGCGAGCCTGGTTGGTTCTCCACGAGACTGCCGAACTATCGACCTATGGTTCGATGGTGGAGAGTTGCGGAGCGGACGGCTGGCATCAGCGTTTCGACCAAGTCCATCTGAGCCACGAACAGCCGGATTCGGGTGGTTCCGGTGAAGTAGAGCAGCTGAGCCCTCGCCGGGTGTGGGCGTCCGGCCGCTCAGCTCGCCTTGCCGGAGGCCGCCGTCCGTCCCGCACACCGCCGATAAACAAGTGTGGGCTAGCAAGGCCCAGCGGCCCCTGACTGGATGGGCCACAGTCCGATCACATGCACCTCACATGTGATCGGACACGGCTCTGCCATGGGCAGCCTGCCGATCGCGGTTCACCAGACGACTGTCGCCATTTGACTTGAGAACTACTTCAACCTTACCCTTCCCCGGCCTTGCCAGACTGCTCGGGGAGCTACTGGCAGTGGAGGTGCAATTGTGCTGACTGTTCATGTGCACAGTGTGGAGGCGCGAGGTGGGTCGGCCTCGGTCCGACAGGATGCTTGGCTCTGGCCGGTGCTCGTGCTGGCCGATGCGCGCTCAGTGCCCGCCGCCTTGGCCGGGCGTCCAGCAGAGGACACCGCGGTGGTGGTTGGAGAGCCGGTGCAGGCCACGGTTGGAGGCCACCCCTCCGCACACACCGTCCGAACTCGGCGCAAGAGGTCCGTGGCCCGCTTTACCCTCGACCCCGAGCTGGGAAGCCTCGGCCCGAAGCACGTACGCGCAGGCTTTGCAGTCCTCCTCACCACGGGCGATCCCGGCAACGCCAAGACCGCCGCCGCGGTGGCACGCTTCAGGCAGGAACTCCAGGGAGCCGTGTCTCGGGAAATCGCCGGTCTCCTTGGCCTCCCCGACCTGCAGGGCATGCTGGCTGGCGAAGAGCTCAAGCTGCCCGAGGTGGATCTCTCTTCGGTTGCGGAAGGAGGAGTACCGGCCTTCACCACGCAAAGCAGCGAGCTGCAACGCCTCTCCGAAGGGGCCGTACACGCCCAGCTCAACGAGGAGGCTCAACGCCCCGGGGCGGCCCTGGGCGCTGAACTCGGTGTTCTCGCCCGCCTCGCCACAGATCCGACCGCAGCAGCCCGGCTGCCAACAGAACTCGAGGTTCCCCGAGCCGACGGCGGCACCGGCGGTGCCCGAACAGCTCCATCGGTCAGCACCCGGCCCGCGGACCTGGCAACGGACCTTCGCAGCGCTGCCACTGTCGCGTCCACCTCTTTGCGGGAGGCCAGGCTGTCGCTCAGTCCCTCCCTCCGCCTTGCTGCGTCGGGCAGGGACCGCTCAGCGGTCTTCAGCACCTCTGCCTTGAGCGGGGGGACTGCCCTGAGCGTCGCCTCCCTGACTCATCCCACCGTCGCGATCACTCGGCCCCAGCCTGGAGCCCTGGCCCTCGCAGCTGTCGACCTCGCTCATCTCGACCTCGAAGCCCTCGTCGAGGCTGCTGCCCGACCCGACCAGATCGTGGCCAGCTTCCTGGAGACCTGGACCTTGGCGCAGGTCCAGGAGCGCGGGACCGTGACCTTCAAGCGAGCCCTCAAGTCACACAACACCCGCCGCTTGAGCTTTCAGGTCAAGGGGGCGGTGGTAGCAGAGAAGGCCGTCGTAGGCAGGGTGAGTGGTGTGTCCCTGGGCAACAGCCAGGGCAGCCTCGGACGGCTCGAGGACGGCACGGTGATCGTCTCGGCAGATGGCCGTGAGCTCTCCCTGAGTCGCTTCGTGAGGGGCACCCTCGCAGCGAGCCAGCCCGTGACCATCCCCGATTCCGACGGCCGAGCCATCGTGGTCTTCCGCTCCGAGAAGGGCGAGCTCGTCGGCCTGAAAGACACGGGTCGAGGCCGGTGGACGACTCTACCCCTGGGCCGATTCCTCGAGGGCAAGCCTGCGGGAGAGCTGTCCATCACCAACATGGGCGAAACGAACCTGCTTGCCTGGCGCAACACCGACAGCAGCGTGGGAATCGGGATGGGCAGCGCCCGCGGAGCCTGGAGACCCCTGCCCGGGCCGGACCTGAAGCTCGCCTCCGATCCCACGGTGGTGGCCGTCCCCCGCGGGGGGGTTGCGGTACTCGCCGGCGTGGACACCGATGGCCGCGTGCGCGCCTTCAGCCATTCGCGAGGCCGGTGGAAGGAAACCGAACTCCCGGCCGTACACGGTGCCACCGGGCGTCCGAGCCTGGGTTCACATCCCTCGGGCCAGACCACCTGGTTGGCAGTGAGGGACGAGGCAGGCGCTGTGCAACTCCTGGCCGCCTCCCGAGGCCGCTGGTCCAATCCCGTAGACCTCACCGAGGCCTCGGGCGCTCCCTCCGCCACCGGAGACCCCAGCTTGGCGGTGTGGCATGACGCACCCTGGGTGGTTGTCCTCGGAGACGACCTCGCTGTCCACGTTCTCGCCAACCGGCCTGGCCTGGGCTGGAGCCGCCGAAGCCTCTCTCGATCCCTCGGTCAGACCGAGGCTGCCCGTGACCCAAGCGTCGCCGTGGAAGGCGATGCCCTCGTGGTCCGTTGGACCACCAGCTCGGGTCGAACCCTCACAGCGTCCCGGTCTGACCGCACAGACTGGGCGCTCACCGGCGGGGTGGCACGATGACACTCATCCGCGGCGTCACCGTCCTCGACCTCATCGACGACCTTCCTCCCGAGGCCCGGGGTTTCATCCCCTCGGATGTGGCCGGGTACCTGGAGCTGCTATCGGTGGTCAGCCACGAGAGCATGACCACCGACGCCTTCTACGTTCACCATGGGGTCATCCAGTCCGCCACGGACGCCGGTCTCAGCCTGCCTCGGAATTTTCCTCTGGAGATCCCCGGCTTGAACCGGGGTATCCGCTTCCAGCTCAGCTACGCCCGGCAGGCGGCCACGGCTGCCCAGAACATCGAGCCCGGGCCTTCCACCTGGCGTCTGGATCTCTTCCTCGATCGACTGGCCATCCCCATCGGCCTCAAGGGCGCTGAGCGCGTTCCCAGCGGGCCATCCACTCCCGCCCACCTCGTGCCCGACCCCGCGGATCGTCAGGCCAAGCTGTACGGCAAGGGTGTGCTTCGGATCAGCGGCGGGGCTGCAGGTACCGACGTCGATCTCATCGCCGAGACCGATCCCTTCGCGCCAGCAGACCCCACCGGGGCCGTGGTCGAGCTCGGCGTCGAGCCGCCACATGTGCTGTTCATGGACAACGGCTTCGGCATGACCATGGGCACGGTCACCTGGGATGCCAACACCTTGTACACGCCGCCCGAGATCGTGGCCCGCGGGCACGGCCCGGACTGGCGTGGCCTCTCCGTCAGCGAGGCGGCCGTCTACCTGCCCCGAGATCTGCCCGCAGTGGGTGACTTCTCGCTCGGTGTGCGGGACATGCTCATCGGCACGCACGGCAACAACGGCGTGCAGCTAGAGGCCTGGCTGGAGTTCGGCGAGTCTCCGACCGACACCAACGCCCTGCAGTTCTTCCAGGAGCTCGGCGGCACCGTCACCGGCGTGGCCTTCTCGGGCGGCCCCTCGGCCAACCGCACGGTCACCCTCGACCCCAAGACCGGCACCACCGCGCGTGTGCGGGCGCGCATCAACCCCGCAGCTGATGCGCGCTGGCACCGTCCGAACGACCGTGCCTGGGAAACAGGCCCCGACACGGGCTGGTTCGACGTGCGCCTCGACAACGACGGGGACGTGCTCAAGTTCAAGGACATCGGCCAGAACGCCGACGGCGACGACGTGGACGGACAGGAGATCGTCTTCGCCTTCGAGCGGGGCGCGGGCGCTCCCTCCCACGCCCCCTGGGTGCGGGCCGCCGTGGGCTCGCACACCTGGGACAACGTCACCTTCGTGGGCGGTGAGCCTGGGGTTCTGCCGACTCCGATCTTGACGGCCATCCCAAACAGCAGCGGGGTCGCCGTCGACGCCGACAAGGTCACGTGGAGCCTGGAGCACGACGGCAGCACCATCACGGGCTCGGGCCTCACATTCACCGCCAACGTCACCTGGGTCACCGGCGAGCACAGCCTCACCCTGACGCACACC
>JAERSX010000029.1 GCA_016845285.1 Deltaproteobacteria bacterium
GTCTCGATGACCTCCCCGCTGGGGCTGACCTCGGCGATCTCGGGGCGCACACCATCGGTCCCGCTGGTACCCAGCCGGAAGGCCAGGCCCTCGGGAGCACTGCAGGCTGTCAGGAAGACGAGGAGCATCACGGCGGCACCACTCGGAGAGAGTCGAGCGTACCTCCACCGTCGGCCAGGTACACCTTCTCGGGCGTGTAGAGCTCGCCCGCGCCGAAGTGCAGATCCCGCGGATCGCCGAGGTAGTGGGGAAGAGTCTGGAGCTTGCCGTCGACGAGCACCGACAACCTGGGCGGCGTACCGTGGGCCAGCCAGATGCGGCCGAGGTGATCGGAGGCTGCCGCACGGGCCTGGACGAGGCGGCCGAGCACCTCGTCGCGACCGTCAGGCCGCAGTCGCAGGAGCTGGTGATCGGTCAGCGCGAGCACCTCACCGCAGACGTCCTGGGGAGACAGGACCAGAGCCCTCAGGTTCTCCAGGTCGTCGGCCCACGGCGACGCATGCACCTCGCCGGGACGCCACAGATCCACTCGATCAGGTCGGCCGATGAGCACGGCCTCGTCGCACCAGGCGAGCACATCGACAGCACCGGGCGCAGGCCGAGGCTCGAAGCGCCAGCTGCCATCGACCTCGGGATGTCCGATGCGCAGGGTGTCGGCGCTCAGCAAGTACAGGCGGTCCTCGTGGGCAGAGACCCCCCGCGCGTCGCCCTCCCAGAGGGTCTGTACAGTACCCGCGCGGCCCACCTCGTAGAGGCCGGAGGAGGCCGCGACATACAGGCCCTCGCCGCCAGTAGGGGCCAGGGAGCGCGCCTCACCCAAGCCTGGTGCGAGGACCACAGGCATGTCGAGGAGCTGGTTCGCACAGCCGGCCAGGGACGCCAGCAGGGCGCCCACGAGCAACGACCTCACGAACTCGAGGCCACCGTGTCGTGCACAGAGGGGGCACTCGTGGCTGCGACGTGGGCGATGGCGGCCGCGAGCTCGCCGACGAGCTCGGTGACATCGGCCTCGTCGACACTGCCGTAGCTCAGTCGGACCGCGCCCACCTCGGGAAAGGCGACCACCCCCACGCCGCGCTCCAGCAGGCGGCGTCGCACGGCCTCCGGCTCCGAGACCTTCAGCAGCACGAAGAAGCCGCTGTTGTAGGGAAAGGCCTCGAGCCCGTGGGCGTCGATGGCCACGCGCAGCGCGCGGTAGCGACCGGCGAGGACCTGGCAGATGGCGTCCCGCTGCACGCCGAGCTGGGCGTGGCGCAGGGTCTGCAGCACGAGCTCCTGGCCCACGCGCGACATTGAGCTCACCGTGGCTCGAGCCACGGCCTTGGCCTTGTCTTCCAGCACGGCGGCCACCTCGGGCTCGGCCTGGAAGGTGAGAAAGCCCACGCGGGCGCCGAAGAGGAAGAGCTCCTTGGTGGCACCGTCGACCTTGACGGCGAGGAGCCGCTCCGGATCGGCGCCTTCGAGCAGGCCGAAGAAGCTGCCCTCGAGGAGGCCGGGCTCCCAGCCCATGCCCAGGTAGGCATCGTCGCAGACCACCACCAGGGGCCCCGGGGCCGACCGGAGCACCTCTGCCAAGGCCTCGGCATCTGCCTGGGTGGGTGTGAAGCCCACCGGGTTGCCCGGCATGTTGACCACCATGACCGTGGGGCGGCTCTCGGAGGCCAGCGTGCGGGCGATCTCGTCGACGGCGAGGCGATCGCCCTGGAGCAAGGGGTAGGTGTCGATCCGGGCACCACGACGCAGACCGAGACCTCCCCGGTAGTTGCCCCAGCAGGGATCGGGCACCAGCACCCGGGTCTCCGGGTCGATGAAGAGGTCGGCGACGATGCCCAGCGCGTGGGTCAGGCCCTGGGTGACAACCGGAAGGCTACGGGCTGCACGGGCGACCCGAGGGTCGCGCGCCTGCCACTCCGACCAGGCGGTACGAAGCAAGGGCTCACCGCCCTGGGCTGCGTAGAGCACGGCATCGTCGGGATCGAGAGGCCCCAGCAACTCGCGCACCAGCGGCATGGCCAGGGCGCCGCCCGCGCCGTCGGTGACCTGACCGATGGTGGCGTTGATGCGGGTGTGGCGCGCGTCTGCGGCCTGGGCGGGGACACCTCGGGGATACGAGATGCGACGACCCAGCCGGCTGAGCATGGCCCCGGCTGCGGGGTGGTGGGCTCGCAGGAGCTGCAGCTGGCCCATGGCGCGCGAGTCCAACACGGCGTCAGCCGCCTCCTTTGATGAGGTGTCTTGCACCGAAGCCCCTTATCCGATGCGACGCAGTTCGTGGGGAGGTTAGCGGGGCGCTCATGCGTCACCTCACTCCCGACCGCAAAGAGTTTCTCGTCAACGAGGCGCCCTACTACCTCCCAGTCGCTGGCGAGGTTGCCCTCTTCGAGCGCGCCTGGAAGGCCAGGATCCCCGTGATCCTCAAGGGTCCCACCGGCTGCGGCAAGACTCGCTTCGTGTCGTACATGGCCCACCGGCTCAAGCGGCCCCTCGTCACGGTGGCCTGCCACGAGGACCTCACCGCGAGTGACCTCGTGGGCCGCTTTCTCATCCAGGGCGACGAGACCGTCTGGGTGGACGGTCCCCTGACGACTGCGGTCCGCCACGGCGCCATCCTGTACCTGGACGAGATCGTCGAGGCCCGCAAGGACACCATGGTGGTCATCCACCCACTGACCGATCACCGTCGGGTCCTCACCGTCGACAAGCTCGCACAGATGCTGAAGGCGCCACCCGAGTTCATGATCGTGGTGAGCTACAACCCTGGCTATCAGAGCGTCCTCAAGGAGATGAAGCAGTCGACCCGGCAGCGCTTCGTCTCCCTCGACTTCGGCTACCCCCCCGAAGACATCGAGCAGAAGGTGGTCGCCAGCGAGTCCGGCGTCAGCCCGGACATCAGCCGGCGTCTGGTCAAGATCGGCCAGAAGGTGCGCAACCTGACCGACCGTGGCCTGGAAGAAGGTGTGTCCACGCGCCTGCTGGTCCACGCCGCTCGCCTCATCGAGATGGGCTCGACACCCACCGAGTCCACCGACGCCGCCTTCGCGCGCACGCTCACCGACGACCCGGATCTGCAGCGGTCGATCCGTGAGGTCGTGGCCGACTTCTTCTAGCGGGTGCCGGCCCGACGAGGGTCGCCTCGCTCAATTGCCCTGGGGCCGCTCCAGCGCATCCAGACGGGTGTAGAGCGCATCGAGCTGGGCACTCAGCTCCGGGTCCTTCTTGAGCAGCTTCTTGTTGTCCTTGGCCAGGGCCTCGAGATCGAGGCTGAGCAGGCGGGCGGTGGCTGCGTCGGTGGCATCGCCCTGGTCGAGCCAGGCACCCACCGTGGTGGCGTAGAGCGAGGGCGGCACATCGGGGGCCGCGGCCACGGTCAGTGCGTAGCTCGAGAAGCCCGGATCGTACTCGGCGAGGGCGAGAGCGGCCGCGACGCGCAGGGAAGGAGCCTCGTCCGGAGCCTGGAAGAGCTCTGCCCGCACACGAGCCCGGGCGACGGGCTCGCTCGCCAGGTAGTCGAGGGCGAGGTCGCGGTGGGCCTGGGTGTCGCTGTGCACCAGCGGCCAGATGCGCGGTGCCGCCAGCGCCGGATCGGCCAGCGAGAGCAAGCTCAGGGCCTCCTCGGGGGCGAAGCGACCTGCAACGACACCGGCCTCGATGGCGGCGAGCGACTCCTCGTCAGAGAGCGAGGCCAGGGTCATCGCTGCCGGCCCACGGATGTGGGGGCGTTCGTCGACCAGCGCCGCACGCAAGGCCACGCGGCCCTGTAGATGCCGCGCCACCACCCAGGCGACCCGAGGGTCCTGTGACGCCTCGCTCATGGGGTGATCCGACATGACGATGCCGCGCTGCACGAAGACGAGGGCGCTCATGGCCACGGCATCGTCGGGGTCGGTGACGAGCTGCACCGCGGCCTGGTAGGCGGCCTGGGGATGGGCACGGTCCAGGGCCCCGAGCGCGTCGAGGCGGGACTGCGTGTCGCTGTTTCCCGTGGCCTGGGTCACGAGCTGCAGCACCTCCATGGCGTGGT
>JAERSX010000030.1 GCA_016845285.1 Deltaproteobacteria bacterium
CCCTTCGGTGTGTTCGTGGACATCGGGGGCATCCAGGGCCTGGTGCCCACCCGAGAGATGGGGTGGGCCGCGGGCAGCGAGCCTCCCACGCGAGGAAGCCGTGTGTCGGTCCGCATCCTCGAGTTCGATCGGGACGCTGGCAAGGTGACCCTCAGCCTGAAGGACCCCGCCCTCGGACCTTGGCTCCGGGTCGGAACGGACTTCGAAGTGGGCAAGGTCTACTCGGGCAAGGTGGTCCGCACGACGGACTTCGGTGCCTTCGTGGAGCTCGCCCCCGGCCTGCAGGGCCTGGTCCACATCTCCAACCTGGCCGACCACCGGGTCGAGCGGGTGGAGCAGGTCGCCAAGACCGGTGCCACCGTCCAGGTCCGCATCATGTCGGCCGACGTGGACCGCGAGCGACTCGAGCTCGGCATCAAGCAAGCCAGCGACGACTGGGTCCCAGCCGGCAAGCCCGGCTCGCAGGACACGCGCTCTTCGGGAAGCCTCGGCACCTTCGCCGACCTGCTGTCTGGATTCAAGCTTCCGAAGTAACGACCGCGTTGCTCGCGGAGGCCCGACTCAGGCCCGCCCCTGCATCCGCGCCCGCAGCGCCTTGAGGTCTTCGAAGGTCGCCCGCTTCTCGCTGGGCTGCCGCAGCAAGTAGGCCGGGTGGTAGGTGCACATGGTGGGGATCTCGCGTTCGCCGACCTCGAGCGTGCGCCACTCACCACGGAGTCGTCGAATGCCGCGAGAGGTCTCGAAGATGGTCTGAGCGGCCACCCTCCCGAGCACCAGGATGAAGTCGGGCGCGATGGCGGAGATCTGGCCGTCGAGGAAAGGCCGACATGCGGTGATCTCGGCGGGACGAGGGTCACGGTTGTCCGGGGGACGACACTTGACCACGTTGGCGATGTAGACCTGACTCCGCTTCAAGCCGAGCACGTTCTCCACCATGCGGTCGAGCATCTGGCCGGCTCGGCCGACGAAGGGCTCGCCTCTGCGGTCCTCGTGAAAGCCAGGTGCTTCACCCAGGATCAGCAGGCGAGCGTCCGGTGTCCCCACGCCGAAGACGATCTGGCTGCGCCCTTCACAGAGTCCGCAGCGTCGGCAGTCCCCCAGGTGCGCCCTCACCCCCGGCAGATCGAGACCTGCCGGAAGGGCGGCCTCTGGCGGAGGACGGCTGGGTGGCGACGCGGGGCCCCAGGCGCCCAGGGCTCCGGATCCCTGGGACGGCCTGCGCTCAGGCGAGGACTTGGGAGACGGAGGACGTCTTGGCGCGAGACCTGGCGACGCCGGAGGCACCGGCACCGGAGGCTTCTGCGGTGTGGGGCGCGGATCGGCACCCGACCCCTTGCGGGCCGCCGGGGGGGATGGTGTCCGCCGCGTGCTCGGTGCCCTGGACTGCGCCCGCTTGGCGACGGAGAGCTCCTCACGGGGGAAAATGCGCGCCCCCCTGGCCGCTTCCCATTCCGTCCAAGCACGAAGATCGCCCAGCAACTCGGCGAGCTCCTGCCGGTCGGCTTCAACCGCTTCGTCAGAGGAGGTCAAGAGGTCTCCGACCGGGCCGGGGTGGGGAGGCGAAAGCCCCGAAGGCGAAGCTCGCCCAGCAGGGCGAACAACGGCAGGCCGATGACGTTGTTCCAGTCGCCTTCGACCGTCTCGAGGAGCCAAGCACCTCGGCCTTCGGCCATGTAGCCGCCCGCACAACCACGGGCCTCGCCATCCGCGACGTAGGCTTCGAGCTCGCGATCGTCCAGGTCCGCCCGCAGCCGCACCCGGCTGTCGACGGCGAAGGTGGTGCAGGAGCCTTGGTGATGGAGGGCCACCCCCGTGCTCAAGGTGTGGACCCGTCCACGCAGCTGCTTGAGACGCTGGAGCCAGGAGTCATCGTCGGCAGGCTTGCCAAAGCTCTCGCCGTCGAGATGGGCGACCTGATCGGCGCCCACCACCAGCGCGTCGGGCCCGACACGGGCCGCCACCACCTCGGCCTTGGCCCGCGCGCGAGCCACTGCAGTCTGCCGAGGTTCTGCCTCCTGGATGGCGGCCTCGTCCACGTCGGCAGCCAATCCCCGAGCATCGAGGCCCGCCGAGCGGAGCAGCTCGAGACGCCAAGGACTTGCAGAGGCGAGCACCAACTCAGGAACGGCGTCGACAGGTGGCGCACACCGGATCAGGGACATCAGGCACCCTGGCAAGGGGGGGCCACCTATAGTACGGTCCCGCCGAGGTCGCCGAACTGCCAGGCGTCCACGGTAGACCCGCGAGAACCTCCTTGGCGGCGCTCCCCTGTCGCCTGCTGTCGCACAGCTGACCCAGGACCCCGATGACCACGCGCGCCGTCGGTATCGACCTCGGAACAACCTACTCGGCCATCGCCCATGTCAACCGTCACGGGGTACCCGAGATCCTGCTCAACGCCGAGGGCGACCGCATCACGCCGTCGGTGATCCTCTTCGATGGAAGTGACATCTCGGTCGGCACCTACGCCAAGCAGGCGGCGGTGGCCTTCCCCGAGCAGATCGTCGAGTTCGTCAAGCGACACATGGACGACGACAGCTGGCGCTTCCACTACCGGGACCAGGGCTACGGCCCCGAGCAGCTCTCCAGCTTCATCCTGGCCAAGCTCAAGCACGACGCCGAGCTCCGCCTCGGCCACCGCATCGACGAGGCCGTCATCACGGTGCCCGCCTACTTCGGCGACCTCCAGCGCAGAGCCACCATGCGCGCAGGAGAGATGGCGGGCCTGCGGGTGCTCAAGCTCCTGAACGAGCCCACCGCTGCGGCCTTCGCATACGGCCTCGCCAACGCTGGCCAGAACATGCGGTGCCTGGTCTTCGACCTCGGCGGCGGCACCTTCGACGTCACCATCGTCGACATCACCGGCAACGAGATCAACGTCATCGCCACCAACGGTGACCACCGCCTCGGTGGCAAGGACTGGGACGATCTCCTCATCCGGTACGCAGCCGAGGAGTTCCAGCGCAAGCACAAGCAAGACCCCACCGAAGATCTGGCGGCCTACCACGACCTCAAGCAGAAGTGTGTCAGCGCAAAGCTCTCCCTGAGCAAGCTCCCAAAGGTCAACATCTTCTACGACTTCGACGGGCGCATCATGCGGCTCGCGGTCACCAGAGAGCGCTTCGAGGACCTCTCCACCGGCTTGTTGGCCCGCTGCGAATCCCTGACCAAGGCAGTGCTCGACGACGCAAAGCTGCGCCCTGGAGACATCGACACGGTGCTGCTCGCCGGCGGCTCTACACGCATGCCCATGGTTCGGCGGCTCATCAAGCGGATCTTCGACAAGCCTCCGGCCACCGACATCAACCCCGACGAGTGCGTGTCACTGGGTGCCGCTCTGACCGCCGCCCTCGAGAGCGCGCGGCTCGCCGGCGAGCGCCCCCCGGTCGACATCCGTACCCACGACGTGACCAGCCACTCTCTGGGCATGGTGGTGTTTCGGGATCAGCGTCTCCACAACAGCACCATCATCCGTCGCAACAGCCGCATTCCCAGCGAGCAGACCCGCGACGACTACGTCACCACCCACGACGGCCAGACCAGCATCGACCTCTGGCTCGTCCAAGGTGAGAAGCAGAACCCGCTCGAGTGCAACGTCCTCGGCCACTTCGAGTTCTACGGGATCCCGCCTCGCCCAGCCGGTGACTCCCGGCTGGCGGTGACCTACCGCTACAATGCCAACGGCATCGTAGAGGTCGAGGCGATGGACATGTCGACGGGTCAGACCCTCGCCCATCGCCTTGCTGCTGGCACCGTGACCCTCGAAGACCTGGCCCGGAACCGGGTCCCCATGCACGTCGCCCTCATCATGGACTGCTCGGGCTCCATGTACGGGACCAACATCCGGGAGGCACGCAAGGCCGCCAACAGCTTCGTGGAGCGCACTCTGGGCCCGGGTCGACAGGTCGCCGTGATCGCCTTCCCTGGGGGCATTCAGTGCCGCCCCACGCCGGATCAGGCCATCATCGCCGATGCCGTGGCCAAGCTCCGCCCCATCGGCAGCACCCCGATGCATCGCGGCCTGGCCCACGCCCGTGAAGCGCTCAAGGGCCACGCTGGCATCCAACGCATCTACATGGTCATGACGGACGGACACCCCGACGACCCGGACGCCACCCTCGCCGAGGCCTACCGCATCAAGCGCATGGGCGGACGCCTCATCACCATCGGCGTCGGTCGCCAGGTCCAGCAAGAGTTCCTCGAACAGGTGGCCAGCGGACCTCGCGACTACCACTACTGCAATGAGAGCGTCGAGCTCGAAGGCACCTTCATCAACCTCGCCACCCAGCTCGACAGCTCGAAAGAGGGGAGCGCGTGAGCGACGAGAACCGCACAGCAAAAGACATCGGGGAGATCCGCCGGATGCTCGAAGAGCAGACCCAGCGTGAAGACCTCCAGAAGACCGCCTTCGATCAGCTCTACGAAGAGCTCAAGCAGTACAAGGAAGACTTCGTCTTCCAGTCAGAGAAGCCGCTGCTCCTCGACCTGCTGCTCTTCTACGACAGTCTGAACTGGTTCCAGCAGAGCCTGGTCAAGAAGGAGATGAGCCCCGACGTCATCGCAGACTCCTTTCAGTACCTCATCGATGAGTTTCTCGAGGTGCTCTACCGCCGAGACGTGCTGCCCATCGAAGGCAAGGACGCCTTCGATCGCGAGCTGCAGAAGGCCATCAAGGTGGTCAAGACCGGCGACAAGACCCGCGACTGGGATGTGGAACAGGTCTTGAAGCGCGGGTTCACACGCGCAGGCAAGGTGCTCCGGGCAGAGGAAGTGGTGGTGTACCGCTACAATGAAGACGGTGATGACAGCTAGACCAGGACCGGCACGGGGTGACTGATGAGTGACGAGCCGGTCCTCGGAATCGACCTGGGCACGACCTTCAGCGCGATGTCGGTGGTGGACCGCTACGGCAAGCCCGTCATCGTCCCCAATGCGAACGGAAAGCCGACCACACCTTCAGTGGTGCACTTCTACGAGCAGAACGCGTGCGTCGTGGGCGATGAGGCCGTGAAGATGGTCGTCGTCGACCCCTTCAACATTGCCCGCTTCGTCAAGCGCTCCATGGGCGAGGAAGACTTCCAGCTCGAGTTCCACGGCAAGACCTACAGCCCACAGGAACTCTCGGCCATCATCCTCAAGAAGCTCAAGGAAGATGCTGAGGAGGCGCTGGGCCGTTCCGTCACCGATACCGTGATCACCGTCCCCGCCTACTTCAACTCTGCCCAGCGTGGCGCCACCGCCGAGGCCGGCGAGCTGGCCGGGCTGAACGTGCTCTCGATCATCAACGAGCCCACCGCAGCTGCCATCGCCTACGGCATCGAGGGCCTCGGGGGCCACAGGCGCGTACTGGTCTTCGACCTCGGCGGCGGCACCTTCGACGTGACGCTGATGGAGATCGAGGGCATCAGTTTTCGCACCCTTCAGAGCGATGGCAACGCCGAGCTGGGCGGCAAGGACTGGGACGATCGTCTGGTCAACCACGTGGCCGAGGTCTTCGCAGACCGCTTCGAGACCGACCCTCGGGACGACTCTCAGCCCTACCAGGAGCTCTACGAGCGCTGCCTCGGCGCCAAGATCGCTCTCACAACCAAGCCTCGGGCTGTCGTTCCGGTGAACTACCGAGGCAACCGCATGCTCGTTCGGGTCACCCGCGAAGACTTCGAGACGATGACGGCCGACCTGGTGAGTCAGTGCGAGGAGACCTGCCAGCTCATCCTGTCACGCGCCGAGATGAGCTGGTCTGACATCGACGAAGTGCTCATGGTGGGCGGCTCGACGAGAATGCCCATGATCCGCGAGATGTTGAAGCGCATCACTGGCAAAGAGGGCGCCGTGGGGATCAATCCCGACGAGTGTGTGGCGCTGGGTGCTGGGCTCGCCGGCGGGCTGCGCCACCGTCCGGACCACCCCGGCATGCTCACGCAGCGCCGCACGTTGGCACGCCGTGCGATCAGCAAGGTGCAGGCTCCCTCCCACAATGCCGGCCCGGTTC
>JAERSX010000031.1 GCA_016845285.1 Deltaproteobacteria bacterium
GTCGACGACGGCGCCCCTGACCTGGCCGGTGACCTCGGCGGCATCGGCGGGCAGGGCCCAGCTCGCCACCAAGGCGGTCGCGGCGAAGCGGGTCGCGAAAGGATGGGTTCGGAACAACAAGTAGAACCTCGCGGTTCGTCGCGCGTGAACGGATCTGCGTGAACGGAGCTTGGGGGGCGGATGTGATGGGGTCCTTAATGCCGCGAGTCGCAAACCGGTAGTTCCAAGGCCCGGCGATGCCCCTCAGCGCCCTGGCGCATTAGGTTCGGTCAATGAAGGATCTGCGTTCTCAGCTCGCTGCGAGCTTCAACGTCGCCGCGCCTGCGCCCGAGGCGGCACCCGAAGCCCCCGCCTCCGGCATCTCGGACTTGCTGGCTCCGGATGCCTGGGAGGCCGACCCCTGGGGACAGCGCCTCCGTGAGGTGCTCGGCTCTCTGAGCGATGCGCCTCGCCTCAACCCCGACTCACCCTCGCGGGTGGCCAGTCAGGTGACCGACCGCGTGCTGAAGAAGCTCAAGCGGGCCGGCCGTATGCGGGATCGGGGCGAGCTCACCAAGCTCCGGGCCGACTTCTTGGGCCGCCGAGAGCGTGCCGCTTGGGCGGCGGTCAAGGCGGAGTGGTCGAGTCGGGGGCTGTCGCAGAAGGTCTACCGACGTCTCAAGCAGACCAAGGGCATCGACCCGGTGGGCGTCTTGGGCAAGCTGCAGTCGGCTGGGGACGATGGACTCGCCGAGGTCGGCGGCGACCGACTCTTCGCCGCCCTGACGGCGCGCTGAATACGGCCTACACTGCCCAGCGCGGGCACCAGGAGATGGGGATGAGAGCGGTGATCTGCCTGGCGGCTCTGCTCGGGGGCTGTACCAAGAACGAGAGTGGAGTGACCGCCCAGAAGCGGGCTCTCACCACCGATCTGCTGACCTTCGACGCTGGGATGGCGGCGGTCGATACCCGCGAAGTGCTGGGTGTCTACCTGGCGAGCGTGGCCCAGGGCGAGGTGCGGATCTACGACGTGCAGGTGGAGGACGAAGAACACTGGATCATCGGCGAGGGCTGGAAGACCGACGACTGCGACGGCGACGGAGAGAACGACTGCCAGCTGGTCGACGGAGGCTCCGCGTCCAGCCCCAGCTACACCGAGCGCCTCGACCTGACCTTCGCCCCTTCCGAGGTCGAGGAGTACCGCACCATGCTCACCATCGTGTCCGACGACACGGAGGTGACCGAGCGCAACGACGAGGGCTACGGCCTGTGGCGTGTCGTTCTCCGTGGCATCGGGCGGGTGCCTTGCGCCCATGTCTCCCCCCACTTCGTGGACTTCGGGCCACGCCCGCTGGGCGGCTTCTTCGAGCTGGAGCTCGGCATCTACAACTGCGGAGTGGTCACCCTCACCGTCGCAGACTTCCAGCTCGGCGGAGACCCCTCCTTCGCGGTCGACACCCCGGCGCCGCTCACGGTGCTCGCCACCAGCGAAGACACCATCGACATCGCCTTCAACCCTGGCTCCGACGGCGCCGAGGCCGGCGTGCTCTCCCTGTTGATGAACGATCCGGACTACGACCAGGACATCGCCTTCATCGGCAACAATTGTCCCGCGAGCAACGACGAGGCCTGGGATGCGGATGGTGACGGCTGGTGGTCCTGCGGCGGCGACTGCGACGACACCGACCCCGACATCAGCCCGAGTGGTCTCGAGGTCAGCAACGGCCGCGACGACGACTGCGACGGCGACATCGACGAGGCGCAGAACGATCCAGCCACCGACGACGACGGCGATGGCTACTCGGAGGACGAGGGCGACTGCGATGATGCCTCGACCGAGATCGGTCCAGAGATGCCCGACGATGTCGACCAGATCGACAACAACTGCGACGGCAGGGTGGACGAGGACTCCGAGTGGAGCGACGACGATGGCGACGGCATGGCGGAGCGCGAAGGCGACTGCGACGACGCCGACGCCGAGGTGGTGCCGGGCGCCGACGAGTTCGCTGACGGCATCGACAACGACTGTGATGGACAGATCGATGAGGGCACCGACGACTTCGACGACGACGCCGACGGCTACGCCGAGATCGACGACGACTGCAACGATGGCGATCCCTGGTCTTTTCCCGGCGCCACCGAGGACTGCGACGAGATCGACAACGACTGCGACGGCCTGGTGGACGAAGGCGAGGCAGACGAGGAGAACGGGGCCTGCTTCTTCGAGGTGGAGCGTGAGCTGGCGCCCACCGAAGAGGGTGGTTGTGCGGCCGTGAGTGCTCCGGCTGGCTGGCTGCTCATGGCGGGACTCTGCGGCGTGGGCTGGAGACGACGGGACCCGTAGGCAGGGTCTGGTCGGCACGCGTTAGTCGCCGGCATGCGAATCACCACCTGGAACGTCAACAGCATCCGTGCGCGCGCCCACCGGGTCGCCGAGGTCGTCGAGCGAGACAAGCCCGACGTGCTCTGCCTCCAGGAGCTCAAGTGCCAGGATCACCAGTTTCCGCACGAGCTCTTCGAGGATCTCGGCTACAGCTGCGAGACCTTCGGCCAGAAGACCTACAACGGGGTCGCCATCTGCAGCCGTCTGCCCATGTCCGGGGTGAGCCGGGACTTCCCCATCCCCGGTGATGGTCAGTCACGCGGCATCGCCGCCATGGTCGGGGGCGTGCGTGTGGTCAACCTGTACGTGGTCAACGGCAAGCAGGTGGGCCACGACTACTACGACTACAAGCTGCGCTGGCTCGACGCGCTCCAGGCCTGGGTCGAGGGCGACGCCACCCCAGACGATGACGTGGTGATCTGCGGGGACTTCAACATCGCGCCGGCCGACGGTGACGTGTGGGATCCGGCACGCTGGGAGGGCGAGAACCTCTGCAGCCCGCCCGAGCGGGAGCGCTTCCAGCGGCTCCTGGCCTGGGGGTTCACCGACGCCTTCCGCGTCTTCCACGACGAGGTGGGCCGCTACGCTCACACGTGGTGGGACTTCCGCGGCAACGGCTTCGGGCGCGGTCGCGGGCTGCGCATCGATCACCACCTGATCACCGAGTCCGTCAAGGCGCGAGCCAACGGCTGCTACGTCGATCGCAGCGCCCGCAAGGGGATCAAGCCGTCGGACCACGCCCCGGTGACGCTGGTGCTCGACGAGCCCGACTTCGACCCGAAGACCCTGCGAATCTGAGTGCCGACGGCGGTTCCGGTCCTGGTGGTCAGCGGCTTCCTCGGGAGTGGCAAGACCACGCTCGTCAGGCGCCTGCTGGACGCGGCCCAGGCTGCGGGCGAGCGGGTGGCCTTCGTGTCCAACGAGCTGGGCGAGCTCGGCGTGGACGAGGCCTTGCTGGGCGGCGGCGAAGAGCGCTTCGTGGAGCTGGCCGGGGGCTGCGTGTGCTGTGCCCTCAACGACGAACTCTTCGAGACCTTGGTCGCCCTCAAGGAAGCGGTGGATCCCGATCGGGTGGTCATCGAGACCAGCGGCGTGGCCCTGCCAGCCGACGTGCAGATCGTGCTCTTCGGCCCCGGGGTGGCCGAGTGGGTGAGCGAGGAGGCCGTGGTCACCGTGGTGGACTCCGACCGCCTCCACGTGGGCGACGAGGTGGACGAGACCTTCGTCGAGCAGGTGGAGGCCGCTGATCTCGTGGTGCTCCACAAGGTGGACCTCGTACCTTCCACCGCGATTCCGACCCTGCGTGCCCAGGTAGAAGGATGGAACCCCGGCGTGCCCACCGTGGTGGCCACCCACGGCCGGGTCGACCCCCGGGTCGTGCTCTCGGCGCCGGTCTCGGGGAGGACTCCGCCCACCCATGATCACCACGCCCATGCCCATCTCCATGAGGTCTACGAGACCGAGCGTGTGACCCCGCCCGCGACCGACTCCGCCAGCCTGGCGCGCTGGGCGGGCGACCTGGGGGCCTTGCGGGTGAAGGGCTTCGTGCGCCACGAAAGTGAGGTCCTGGTGGTGCAGGGGGTCGGTCGCCGAGTGGAGGTGCGTCCCCACGAGGGCGCGGTGCCTGCTGGGGTGGTCGGTGAGGTCGTGGTCATCCGACGCCGCGCTACCATTGGGGAGCCACACTCGGGAGGATGAGATGGGCTTCGTGGTCCGCCTCGTGGAGGATGATCTGACCCGCGGTGCCGTTGAGCGGTTTCGCACCTCCGATGACCCCGAGGGGGTGCCCCTCCTGCACCCCGACGGTTCGAATTCCACCGGGGTCGATCGCGTGGATACGTGGACCGACACGGTGCTGGTGGCGCTGGTCGACGGCCAGCGTGTGCGCGGCACGGCGCGGTCCAGAGGCGACGCCGCCCAGACCTTGCCGGGCGCGAGCTTCGGGGACATCTGGGTGGATGCGGTGCACGTCTGCGCCGCAGACCGCGACCATCCAGCGCGTCTCTTGGTGCTGCTCAAGCAAGCGGTTCGCTTTGCTCGGCGTGGACGCCACGAGGGCCGCCTCTGGTTGAGCTTGTCCGAGGAGCTGGCCGCCCAGCTGGGCTCTCTGTCTCTGGTTCGGGGCGAGGCTCCCGATACCTGGATGGTGCCGCAGCACAGTCTTCCCGCGGCCTTCGTCGAGCCGGAGTGGCAGCCCCTCGACCCCCGCTCGGAGCGCCGGGTCGAGGATCGGGGCAGCACCCTCTTCTTGGCGGGCACCACGGCAGATGCGGCCTTTCAGGTGATTCGAGGCACGGTTCGCCTGGAGTTCCCTGGTCCAGGGCCCGAGCCCAAGGTGCTGACCCGGGTGGGGCCTGGACAGATCCTGGGCGAGCGCTCGGTGCTGCCCGGGCGTCGCTACACCGTCACTGCCGTCGTGGATGCCGAACAGTGCGATCTGGAGTGGATCGAGGACAGCTCCTTGCAACGCTCGCTGGAGCAAGACGCCGTCGTGCGGCGACGCTTCCACGAGGCCTTGCTCGCGCGTCTGAATCAGCTGGTGCATCGCCCGCTCGGTGTGGCGGCGCCGGGCGAGATCGATCGCGTTCGGCGCATCCTCGTCGATCGGGGCGGCGACGACGTGCCCCTTCGGTGGCTCTCGGAGCAGTCGGGGCTGGGCGAACAGCGCCTCGTCGCGGCGGTCAACGCGCTGCCCGGTGTGCGCCTCGGTGACACCCGCGTCCAGGTCTGGGACTGGGCGCAGCTCTCGGACTGAGCATGTCGAAGCCCACCGCCGCTCCTGCCTGGGAACGCCCACTCGAGCCCGAAGAGCGCGGGCTGATCGAGACGGCGCGCGAGGCCTGCCGCTTGCGCTACGAGGGCGTGGTCGTGCCCCATCGCTCCTGTGGCATCGCGTTGGCCGAGACCTTTGGTCTGCCCACGCCGCCCTATCAGTCGTTGCGGAAGGGCGGTCTGCTGGGGCGGGGTGAGTGTGGCACCGCCGTGGCGGGTCGGCTGGTGCTGGGCGAGCTGCTGGGGGATCCTGACCCGGGTGGTGGTGCCACACCTGCACTCCGCGAGGCGATCTCAGCCTACGAGACCCACTGGGATGTGCGCACGGGAGTGGTGGGGAGCCGGGTGTGCAACGAGCTCACGCGGCCCTTCGTCGAATTTCGTGGGCCGGCGCGCGCTAGCTTCTGCACAGACCTGGCTGCGGAGACCGCCGCGTTGGTGGCCGAAGTACTCATCCGTCACGGCCACCACTGTCCAGTGGTTCCCGTCGTGGCCCCAAGGGGATAGGAGCCCGATTCGGAGGCACCATGAAGCTCGAAGGCCGCGTGCTTGTGTTGACGGAGGACGCCGAGACCATCGGTGCCCAGCTCGCGGGTGGCGATGCCCCCTCCCTCGAAGAGCCCCTTCACTACGGGGTGAACACCGACGCCATGATCTCCGGTCAGGCCTGTACCTTGGGCTACACCGGAGAGATCCTCGGTCCCTACTTCCTCGAGAATTTCAAGGAGACGGTGGCCAAGGACGGGGTGCGCGCAGGCGGCTTCCAGGTGGTGGTGGGGGGCGATGCCTACGGCTCCGGCTCGTCGCGCGAGGTCGCGGTGGTGGCTCACCAAGGCGCCGGCATCGAGCTGGTGGTCGCTCGGAGCTTTCAGCGCATCTTCCAGGAGAACATGGTCTACGGGGGGATGCCGTTCACCACCGACTTCGGGGTGGTGGAGCGTCTCCAGGCTGGCGAAGACGTCGACGTGGCCGAGCTCACCGACGCCCTCCCGGAGTTCTTCCAGCAGGTCGCCCGGGTCGGCGGTCTGCTTCCGTACGCCACCGCCTGGCTGAACGGTGAGAAGTCTCCCTGGTACGACGTCGACCGCACAGGCATGACCATGAACGTGGTGGAGAAGCTCATCGCGGCCAAGGCCTGGGTGGGTGGCTCGCCGGCTGACAAGGCGGGCCCGAGCTTCGGCATGGGTCTCGTGCGGCCGGGCGATCAGGTTCTCTGTCGGGCAGGCTTCCGCGGCATGCACGAGTACACCGCCGGCATGTGCATGGCGCTCTACGAGGAAGCCTTCGGAAAGGTCCAGGTCCACGAGCCCGAGCAGGTGGCCTGCTTCGAGGACCACTTCGTGCTCATCGACAGCGACTCCGTGCCCGACAAGGTGAAGTCGGCCCGACTGATGCCCGCCAAGCGCCTCGCGGCCGAGATGGTCTCCGCCTGCGAGGAGCACGGCCTGCGCCTTCACGGCCCCGGTCGCGACCTGCAGGAGGGCGTCTGCCATCGCATCGTGGTCGAAGAGTACGGACGACCCGGTGACATCATCGTGCTCACCGACTCGCATACGCCCACGAGCGGCGTGCTCAACGCGTTTGCGTTTGGTGTCGGCAGCACGGCCATGACCTTTGCCCTTCGCACCGGTCTCATCCCCGTGACCGTGCCCAAGGTGGTGCGGGTGGTGGTGAGCGGCGATCCACAGGGCGTGCTGAGCCCCAAGGACCTGGTGCTCCACCTCATCGGCGATCCCTACTTCCGCGAGGAGCACTGGCGCACCGGCCCCACCGACACCTGCGTCATCCAGCTGGGCGGCCCAGCCCTCGACCACTGGAACGTCGACGAGCTCAGCGTCATCACCAACATGACCGTCGAGGGCGGGCTCATGACTGGTGTGGTGGAGCCCTGCAAGGCCATCACCGACTTCCTGCGCGAGAAGCGGGGCCACGACTACGCCGATCAGCTGGTCTACCCCGACGACGGCGCGTCCTACGAGCGTGTCATCGAGATCGACCTCGCCGAGGTGCCGCTCACCGTGGCCACGCCGGGTGACTCCCGCAACCGCCTCCCCCTGGCCGAGGCCAGCGATGTGGCCATCCACAATGTGGTCATCGCATCCTGCACCGGAGGGTCCCTGGCCGATCTGCGCGCTGCCGCCGACGTGCTCCGCGGCCACTCCCTGCACGAGGGTGTGCGGCTGACGGTCACCCCGTCCAGCATGATGGTGGCCCACGCCGCTCAGAAGGAGGGGTTGCTCGATCTCTTCCGCGGACTCGGTGCTGACGTCACCCCTGCTGGCTGCGGCTCCTGCATCGGCAACGGACCCGGCGTGCCCAGGCCTGGCGAGACCACGGCCAGCACCACGAACCGCAACTTCGACCGGCGCATGGGTGCGCCCGGCCCGGTGTTCCTGGTGAGCCCGGCTGTCGCGGCTGCGAGTGCGGTGGCGGGCAAGCTGGAGGATCCACGGTCGCTCTGACCGCTGCTGCTCAGCTGCGTCGACGACCCAAGAGGCCGAGGATCACCGGCAGACCGAGCATCCACCCGAGGGGTGTGAGCGGACTGCCGCAGCCGCAGTCTCGCGGATCCTCTCCGCCTCCGGTTCCGTCACCAGAGCCCGCATCGCCTCCACTGCCGCCGTCTCCGGCGCCACCGTCGTCGCCACCGTCGTCGCCGCCGCTCAGACCGAGTGACTGGAGGTGAAGCGTGAAGTCCTGCTGGGTCTTGCGAATGTTGGAGTCGGCGTCCCAGTCCGGGGCGCCCAGGTGCACGACGCCGATGGTGAGTGGGCTCGTGCCGGTGCCGGTCCAGGTGGTCGTGGCGCCCACCACCGTGGCGTGGGTGCTGCCGTCGGTGAGCACGAGCCCCCAGTCGATGTCCTCGCTGCCCTCGACGACCAGCTCGAGGTCTTCGCCTTCCTCGAGTCCTTCCAGCTGAAAGTAGACGACGCCCGTGGCGAAGGGCGCGATCTCGGGACTCAGCTCGACGGGTAGGCTGTCGGCCACCTCGGTGATGGCCACCGCGATGGCTTCGGTGTCGTAGTCGCCGGCCCAGGCGGGGTTGGCCTCGGTGGCGATCCAGGCGCGCTCCAGCTGGATCCCCAGCACGGCCTCCTGCCAGTCGCCCGTGAGGGTGTCGTGGGCATCGATCACATCGGGCTCGTTGGGGGCGCCTTCCTGGGCCATGCTGAGCCACAGCTCGGCAGCCGAGATCCCGCTGCCGTCGCCGAAGTGGTGCTCCAAGTAGAGAAACCAGAGGATCGAGCCGTACTCGTAGTAGGAGTAGAGGCCGTAGTCGGTGTCCAGGATGCCGCTGTCGGCCAGGATGCCGGCCCAGGGTTCTTCCTGGAAGTCGGCGGCGTAGAAGAGTGGCGAGGTGTAGTCGCCGTAGGGGGGGCCGAGGGTCCACTGGGTGGCGG